>NZ_JAHRFA010000037.1:57412-66986 GCF_020883045.1 Microcoleus sp. CAWBG58
CTTATCGGTTCGTAGTGCGGACTTAAGTCCGCATTTCTGAGGACTAAAGTCCTCACTACAAACCTACTACTATTTAATTATTTTTGCCATTCTTGCTGTTTTTTGCGAGCAGATTGCAGCCATTTTTGAGATTCGGGATAAACAGTTGTCCCAGGTTTGACAGATTCTAATTGATTGATAATCTGTTGCAATTGGCTGAGGGCGTAACCAGGATTTTGACTGGGAGAATTTACATTATTTTGCAAGTTAGCAAACAAACTTTTAGCTTCTTGTAAAGCTTTGGCAGAATCTTTTTCTGCTTGGACTCTAATCTGGGAAATTCCTAAATTTTTCTGGTATTGGGCGAGTTTGGTTTGAGCGTCGAGATAACCCGGATTATCAACAGGAACCATTTTTAGTCGGTTAATTGCTTCTTCCCACAATCCTGCTATTTGTTCCCACTGTGCGGCTGGATGCGGCGGTTTTTGGGAGGCGACGGCGGCAGAAAGAGCAAATTCTTTGGCTGCTTCAATTAAGTTGTCGGCGTGTACCGAACCGGTGGCGATTCCTCCCATTGCTTGAAAATCTCTCTCCGCTGCTTGGAGTTTTTTCTTAGCAGTTTCTCCGGCGAGGGTGTCGGCGGGGATTTGATTGAGTTTATCGATCGCACTTTGCCAATTTCCAGTCGCTTTTTGCCTGTCGGCGGCAGTTTTCGCTTGCTGGTACTGCTGTTTTGCGGCATCGAGAGTTTGTTCGACTTGATTTAACTCAGCAAAAGCATTTTTTTGCTGAAAAATTTGAGCATCCATCCGCCCGATATTTTTGCGGGCGGCTTGAAATTCATCCACTGTAAAGCGCCAAGTGCAGCCGGAAAAAGAGCAATAAGTTTTTGGATAGTAGCCGAGGAACCACACCGGCAAAGCATCGAGGTGTTTTTGAGCTTGTTTTACTTTCGTGTCGCCATATTCAAAATCTGCCGCAGCCGTAGCTTTGTTAACCAGTTGATCGGATTGTTCCACGAGGGCGATCGCCTGTCGGTAATTGTAATCCATACTAATAAAGCTAGGCAGCAGCAGGATCGGCATAGTGTTCGCCACGGGCCACCGAATCATCGGGAAAGGCAGGTTAATCAGCCAAATTATCCCCCCTGCGCCACCCAGCAAACCGCCAACCCAGATGATTTTATCAAACAATCCGGGCGCGCGGTTGGCTTTGACAGCAGCTTTGAGAGCTTCTTCGCTGAATGTGGGAAATTCGTCTTTGAAAGTATCGCGGATTTCTTCTCTGGATGCGAAAGTGCCGTTTTGCGATCGCAATTTCTCCAGCCGCTTCATCACCATCTTGCGGTAAACCCCACCCGCTAGAGCATCATCAGCCGCGCACTTGTCAACTTCCGCCCGTAAAATGTCAAAAGCTCGATCGGTAAGATGCCCCATAAAACTCACCTATTCCTATTTAATTATTCTACAGGCTGCTAGCCGAGATAATTGTTAAAATATATAAAGCCCAAATCAAATAATCAAAATTAACTTCATGCCAACTGCTTTAATCACCGGTGCTTCAGGCGGAATAGGCGCAGCCTTTGCCATCGAATTAGCCCAACGCCAGCACAATCTAATCTTGGTAGCTCGTTCCGAAGCCAAATTGCAGCAGCTAGCGGCTCAACTGCAACAGGAATTCAATATTTTGGTCGAAATTATCGTTCAAGATTTGACTGCGCCAGGAGCCACAACTGCTGTATTTGATGCGGTTGTTAAAAAAGGTTGGACGGTTGATTTGCTGGTGAACAATGCGGGTTGTGGAGATTATGGCGCTTTTGCCGATCGCCCTTTAGCAAAACAAGTAGGAATGGTGCAACTGAATATTGTAGCGTTAGTTGAGCTATCGCACTTATTTTTGTCGGGAATGCGGGAGAGAAAATCGGGAAGTATCATCAATGTTGCTTCTATTGCAGCCTTTCAACCGATGCCGTACCTATCAATTTACGCCGCAACTAAAGCTTTTGTGTTAAGTTTCAGCGAGGCACTTTGGGCGGAAAACAAAGATTTAGGAATTCGGGTTTTAGCACTTTGTCCGGGGCCCACAGAATCCGATTTTTTTAAAGCAGCAGAATTTCCGGCATCCCTAGCATCTAGCAGCGGGCAAAAACTCGTCCCCGCCGATGAAGTAGTGCGAGATGCACTCAAAGCTTTAGAGAAAAATCAGTCTAATGTCGTGACGGGCGGATTCCCGAATCCTCTAATCGTAAATATGCCCCGATTTATGCCGCGAGAACTTGTGGTGAACTCGATAGCCAAGCTATTTCGGCGCTAACAATTTGCAGTTAAGTTAAGTCCGCCCGTAACTCAAGTTCCGGGCTAATAGCGAAAGTCGCTTGAAACCGACTGGATAGCTAGATTAAATAATCGCAAACTTCCTATCCTGTTCGATCAATTGCTCGCAATACAAAAGGTTTGTAGTGAGGACTTTAGTCCTCAGACAAATTAGGTATGTAGTTGCGCTTCAGCGCTCTTTCCTAATATTATAAAGAGCGCTGAAGCGCAACTACGTACCTTGGCCGAAGCTTGAGCGATACTTTTAGTAGTTTTATATATCCTATCCCAACAATAAATTAACCCTGGACTTTCGCTGTGAGACCGGGGTTTTTAACCCCTGTCTGACTCCAGCACTTACCCGCATCTCAATTCCCAATTCTCCGAATTACAAGTATCGAGTTAACTGCACTCGATAGCGTTCTTTTTTAGTAATCATAACTTCCCCAATTTCCAATCTTCCCTTACCAGTAACAGCGATTAAATCTCCCGACTTAACGTTATAACTAGCTTGGGTGATGTCTTTCCAATTAACTCGCACGTCACCTCTGTCAATGAATTCAACCATTTTGCTGCGAGACATGGCGAATCCAGCAGAAGCCACAGCATCCAATCTCATCGATGCTTCAACGGTTGTCATTTCTTTCTTTTTCGGTTCTCTAATTTTTAGTTCGCTTAACTCAATGCGCCGAGTTTTAACGGGAACCGATCGCACTTGCTGCAAACTCATCTCCAGATACTCTACCATCTCCGGCATGACGATCGCCTGCGCGCCCCGTTCCCCCAAGACAATCACATCGCCGGTTTTCTCGCGGACAATTCCCGTACCCAGCATTGCGCCTAAGAAGTCGCGGTGACTGGCGGTGTCAAACAAGAAATTGCCGGCTATCTCCACCGCAGCCACGCTAACACTCCCAGAGTCGATCGGGATTTCCGATCGGGCGATCGCAATTCTCTGCCTTTCACCCTGGGGATAGCCGCCCCAAGCCACCAATTCCACATCAGTCAAGCGTTTAAATACCGTCAGAGTGTCCGCCAACTCCGGGGGCGACAGAAAATCAGTCAGAGTAACTTCCCAAGTTTTAATTGCTTGTTCAGCTTGGTCTAATGCCCGCGCCACACATTCGCGGTTTTCGATGCCTTTTAACAGTTCTTCTTTTTGTAACATCAGTCAATTTTAGATTCTAATTTGAAATTGCCTTCATGTTGCTGTAGTAACTCAAAAGTCTACTTCTTTAACAGTCCCACTACTTTAATTATAGTCTAAGATCGTCAAATAATACCAAGCATCAAAAATTGTTGCTACGTTTAATAACCGTAGCAACAATTAGCTGTTATTGCCTGAACTCCCCGCCGGACACGGCAGCGCCGTTTCCCGACAGGTGAGATTCTTTAATTAACGAAGAATGGCGGTTGAAAAACCCGGTTGATGCGTCCAGGAATGTCAGCAATTAGGCATGAACCATTAGATATTGACCGTTGCCGTTATATTCACCATCGCAACTGGCGAAATTAGCAACAAACCAAATCAAGTAAAACCGCCAGATTCTGCGGAATTTGGCATAGTCGATGCCGTAGTCTAAATCTTTGACTATCGGCTGAGAGTCATCAAAGTTTTTCAGCCAGTTAGCAAAGGTTGTAGAGTAATTGTAACCGTTGAGATACCATTGTTTGATGGTTTTGAGGTCTTTGTTGTGGCTGGGAACGGCATCGTATTTCCAGTAACGGCCGTGGGGGAAAATGTATTTGTGGGTGAAAACGCTGGAGATGTTGTTAGGAGTACGAACTGTGATGATGTGAATGAAAACACGGCCGTTATCTTTGAGGAAATAGGCGAGCTTTTGGAAAGCTTTGGTTAAATTACCGACATGACAAAAAACTCCGATCGAGAGAATTTTGTCAAATTTGGTATCGAATTGGGCGTCGTTTAAATCGCCTTCAAATAGAGTGAATCGACCTGAACTAAGGTAGCTGTCGGGATCTTGCATCCTGTGACGCATATATTCGCATTGATGGTGGCTGAGATTAATGCCAGTAAACTGGACATTGGGGAATTTGGAAAGAATGTAATTGGGAACGCAGCCCCAACCGCAGCCAAAGTCTAAAATGCGATCGCCATCCTGAATCTCTAGTTTCTCAATTACATCATCAATCATCTGAATTTGGGATTGTTCGAGGTTGGCTGCTCCTTTTTCCCACAATCCCATGCTATATTTCGGATAAATCAGTTTGCTCTCGCCTAACATGGGATTCAGCATAGCTTGAGGCAAGTCGTACTGAATTTTCATTAAATCTCGCGGGCCTTCGGCTGTATGCTCTGTTTCTGTGAGTACCCATTCGTAGGGTGCGAGCAGGGAGGGAAAATACTTAAAAAAGACGGGCATACAGGTATCAAAAAGACCTCGCAATACAGAATCCGGTACTTCTACACCGTTGATATAAGACTCTGCTACTGCCATTTGCACCGCGTTAACTGCACTGACTGCGACGCGGGTTGCTCGATAGGCGATCGGGCTTTTGAGATGGATATTTCCCACCAGCGGGATGTGCTGTTCGATGTTTTGTAGGGCTGTTGATGAACTCATGGTTATACGGGTTTTAAAGATGCTGCTATTCTATCTCAAGCAAATTTGCTGGCGGTTAGAGAACCCAACAGCTAAAACTATTGCCAAGTATGGTTTGCATAGCAAAAATCTACAAACCTATCAAAATATCGGGGGGGTGAAGGAGATTCGATAACGGATTTAAAGGGTTTTGAGCTATCATAAATTTATTAAGAATTATGTCAGTTAATTTAAAATTTTAGATGGGAGATTTGAGACTAATTCCACAGACTTTAATGAAGCTTGAATTGAGGTGTTTTGAGGGTGCGATCGCCGATTTAAAGCTGAGTTTGTTTGGCGGTTGAGTGGACGGCACGAGAAGCTAATGCCGATCGCCATTTATACTGAAGGAATCAGGCAATGCAGAAAAAATGTCGAAAAACCGGGTTTGCATAGAGAGTCGTTGCAATAACAGATGTCCGCTTCATGCCTCGCTACTTAGTTAGAAACGCCACATATGCCACAGATTCACTATCTGCCGGACGATCGCGCGATCGAGATAGACGACGACGATATAATTCTGGAAGCTTCCCTGCGTGCAGGTATTCCCCACACCCACGCCTGTGGTGGTAGTGCGCGGTGTTCGACTTGTCGCGTCTTGATAGTCGAAGGTTTGGAATTTTGCTCGCCCCGCAATTCAGCGGAAGACGATCTCGCGAACAAACTGCGCCTAGATCCGGAAATTAGGCTGGCGTGTCAGACACAGGTGGCGGGCGGGAAGGTGATTTTGCGCCGACTGGCGATCGATTCTGAAGACTTAGAAACCTTTAACGACGAAATCGCCGGAAACTTGATTTCTGCACCTGTGGGTCAAGAAAAGAAAATAGCAATTTTGTTTGCCGATATTCGAGGGTTTACCGCCTTTGCAGAATCGCTGTTACCCTACGATGTAATTTATATTTTAAATCGCTATTTCCAAAAAATGGGTTATGCGATCAACCGCAACGGTGGCATGATTAATAATTATATGGGCGACGGTTTTATGGCGCTGTTTGGGTTGGAAAATTCCGAGAAGGCGGCGGAACAAGCGGTGAGGGCTGGCGTGGAAATGCTGGAGGAATTGGACAAACTCAATCCGTATTTTGAGACGTTATACCATCACCGATTGCGGATTGGAATTGGGATTCACTGCGGTTTGGCGGTTGTGGGAAATCTGGGGGAGAAAAAAAATCAGACGGTAACGGCGATCGGGGATGCGGTAAATTTTGCCAGCCGGATTGAAGCTGCGAACAAGCAAGTGGGAACGACTTTGTTGATTTCCGCAGAAACTTATGACGAAGTGAAGGATTTGGCGATCGTCAACCAATGCGTATCAGTTAAAATTCCCGGAAAGAGCGGCGAATATCCGCTTTACGAAGTTGTCGGAATGCCGCCGCTACCCGTAGAAATCGAGGAGACTTCCGAGGTTGATAAAAGTTCTTTTTTGCAAGGTTTTGTTAAGAAGTTGATGAGTTTATTGGCTGCGGCGCGGAATTGGATTCGGAAAATATTTGGATCGTGAAACTTAGATTGCGATCGGCATATAGCGGTTCTTAAAAAAGTGAGGTACGTTGTTGGGCTTCAGCCCTCTTTGTTTAAGGATTTAATAAGCTGTCAGTTATACCTCATCTTTTTGAGAAAGGCTATACATCGGCAATCCTTTACCTACCTGTTATTGTGTTGTAAAAAAATGGTTTGTAAAAAAATTAGATGCTCCCGGAGCGCTGAAGCGCAACTACGTACCTTTCGGAGCGCTTTCATCGCAACTACGTACCTGGAAGGTTTACTGATAACCAGCTTACAGGTATTTGAGATAAAATCATAACCGCAGATATCTGCGGTTATAAAATCAAATCTTAAGCCATCACCATGCCGCCATCGACATTAAAAACCTGCCCGGTAATATAAGCCGCCGCTGCATCCGCCGCCAAAAACTTCACCATCCCCGCAACTTCATCAACTTCGCCGTATCTTCCCAGCGGAATGTACTTCAAAATATCGTCAGATTTGACATCTTTAGTCATATCTGTAGTGATAAAACCCGGTGCAACCGCATTTACCGTAATTGCGCGACTGGCTAACTCTTTCGCCACAGTTTTAGTAAATCCAATCACTCCAGCCTTCGCCGCACTGTAATTAGCTTGTCCGGGATTTCCCATTTGACCGGCAACCGAAGCAATATTAATAATTCGGCCGCTGCGCTGCTTCAACATGATTTTGCTGGCAGCTTTTGTACACAAAAATACGCCGGTGAGATTCAAATCAATCACTGCTTGCCAATCTTCTAGCTTCATCCGCAGCAGCAATGTATCGCGGGTGATGCCGGCATTGTTCACCAAAATGTCAATTCGTCCCCATTTTTCCATGACATTGCTGACGAGTGCATCCACTTGGTCAGTTTTCGAGACATCTGCTGCCAGCGCCACAGCTTCTCCGCCTGCTGCAATAATTTCTGCTACGGCTTCATCAGCAGCAGCGCTAGAACTCGCGTAGTTAACGGCAACTTTAGCGCCCTCTGCTGCTAAACTTAGAGCGATCGCCCGCCCGATTCCCCGCGATGCACCCGTGACAACTGCAACTTGACCCCGCAATCGCTGATATGTCTCTGGCAATAATTCCATAATTCTGTCCTCAAAATCTATGCTCACAGAATTTTGCACTAAAATCGAGCCAGAACCAAAAAAATTATTTTGTCTTATGGCAGTTCAAAAACAGTTCAGCAGTTTTGAGGAGTTGCTATCGAGCTCCGATTTGCCGGTGTTGGTAGATTTTTATGCTACTTGGTGCGGGCCTTGTCAGATGATGGTGCCGATTTTAGAGCAGGTGAGCGGTCAGACCAAAGATAAGCTCATGGTTGTTAAGATTGATACGGATAAGTACGAGCAGTTGGCCTCGCAGTTTCACATTTATGCTTTGCCGACTTTGGTACTGTTCAAAAATGGTGTTGAGGTCGATCGCATTGAGGGAGTATTGCAACCGGCGCAGTTGATCGATCGACTGCAACCTCATTTGTAGTTAGGGTATTTTACCTTAATTACAACATCTCCAACAAATAATTTCAAGCTTTTAAGCGAGATGTAGGGGTGAAGCATTTGGGCAACAATTTATTTATGTTGAAAACAAAAGTTTTTTACGTCCAAATGGTTCACCTTCCTCCCAGCAGATGCCAGGGCTGTTTCATTCTCAAGAAAACGAGGATGAGGATTTTGTAG
The DNA here is from genome assembly GCF_020883045.1 of Microcoleus sp. CAWBG58. Taxonomy (NCBI): domain Bacteria; kingdom Bacillati; phylum Cyanobacteriota; class Cyanophyceae; order Oscillatoriales; family Microcoleaceae; genus Microcoleus; species Microcoleus sp. CAWBG58. Next base: position 65,498 of record NZ_JAHRFA010000037.1, read on the forward strand.
GGCGGTACCCCCGTGCGCGCCCTCCCCATCGAGCATTTGTTATGTGCTTCAGGGATTGGGGCAGCCACTCTTTGCTGCCCTTACAAGAGAATGAAACAGGCCTGACAGATGCTATTCGATAATTTCACCTGTTGTTATCTCCTCTATCTTTACTGGTGCTTCAAATGATTTAACTTTAAATTTTAGACAATCCCAATTTTTGGCATATTTATCCTGAAAGTAAACTGCTATGGTATCTCTTTGCTGGATAAAAAAATCTTCAAGCTGACGAACATCAGTTATTCTGCGATTTGCCTCTCTTCTGATGTTTAGGCTAGTTCCAGCACCTGTGATTCCCCCACCCATTGGTATCAAAAAGCGACCGCCAGGAGTTTGAAGAATAGTATTTATACCATTTTTCCGAAGACTACGAATATCGCTGTCAGAAGCATGGTATGTTAACCCATTAACGCCCTTTAGAGCGTAGGGTTCGATAAGTTCAGGCCAATTCTCTTCGAGAATTCTTAGTAAGTCTTGATTTGTAAATCCTACCGTGTGTGGATGGATATCAATTAAATACATTCTTGCCGTATGGGAGTCTGCAATAGCAAATAATAGATCACCTGTTCGTTCAACAAATCCCTGACTCTTTTGATCGGGATTAATACCTAAATGGAAATGAAATATTCCCCAGTCGTAAAACATGAGGTCTTTGTAGTCTGGCTTATCACTCTTTTTGCTGAGATGAGGTTTTAAGGTTTGGCCAGACTCAGCTTTCTTAATAAACTCCTGCAAACCCAATGTAATTTCCTGTGGAATAATTTTGTTTGCCAATTCTTTAGACTGCTTAACATTCCATACAATAGTTGGTGGTATTCTTAGCGAGAAATTGAGATACCTTGTCAAAATAGTATCAAGGTCTTCTTCATATTTTGGAGGATGACCTAAACTGGAAAGGGAGCATCCCGGTTTTGTAAATATCCGAATAACAATAGTCCGGACAGTTTTCAATGACCAACGGTAGAATGATGGTTCTGGGTTCCAGCCTCTGTGAAATATTAACGGTAGAATGAGGCTTTGGGTCGCTGCTCAAAAAACTGTCTGGGGTATTGGAATAAGTGTAAAATAGTTAAAATCAATAAAAGCATCAAAAAAAGTCGAGAAAAAGAGCCATGACCCCTGAAGAACAAGAGCGGTTGGAATCCTGTGCGGCAGAAATTGCTAAAATTTGGCATAACAATACACCCCCAAGTGAACTGACCAGTCTGGAAAATATGGAAAAACATCTCAGGCAACAATGGCTTGAAACATTGGGCCCACAAATCGGGTTTTTTTTATCAAAGAAGCAACAGGAACAGAACAAGGGCGACCCCGCACAGTAACAAGCTGTATAGGTGAACTAAGAATTACTGAAAAACAGGCCGAAAAATTAGAGGTCAAGAAATCTACTCGATTATCTCCATTATTTGAAAAATGCTGTTTGCGTCAAATAGCTAATGTTTCCTACTTC
>NZ_JAHRFA010000038.1:0-64601 GCF_020883045.1 Microcoleus sp. CAWBG58
GTCATGTTTGGCATGATCTCGCTCTACGACGAGGCAAAAAACTGTGAGACAACTGGTTTCATTGGGAAAGGCTCCAATCTCATCAGATTTGGTCCGAAATTCCCGAAATAATCGCTCCAGATGATTTGTTGTGCGAATGTGATGATGTAACTCCGGTGCAAACTGGTAGAACGTTAACGTCAACTCACTATCCTTCAGGAATGTCCGGACTGCATCTGGCTCTAAGGATTGCCATTTCTGCTTAAATGAGGTCAGCAATACCATGGCTTCGGATAACTCTAGCGCCTCAAAAATTTGATACGCATCCGAGACAATTTCAGAGCGCCGCTGTTTCTTAGCCTCCGTCGGCTCCAGTCGTTTCTGTTGCTCATCCAAGGTCGGTAAATCAAGATACTTGAGATGACGCTCTATTCCTCTGACTTTATGGGTGATACAGCGTTGTTGTTGCGCGTTCGGAAAATAGGTGGAAATGGCGCTCGGAATCCCTAAACTGCCATCACTAGAGACTAATTTTAATGCCTTGGGTTCAAAGCCTCGGGCGATCAGATTTTTGAAGAGCGTTTTCCAACTCGTTTCACTTTCGGTTTCGGCCACCTCATAGTGCAGTAATTCATGGCGTCCATCCGCCCAGATCGCCATCACCGCTAGCACCACCCGCTCTTGAACTTCGCGACATTGACGCAGATGACCCGACTGGTCTTCTTTATATTCATCGGCTTTCACGTACTGAATATCCACCCACACCCCATCCACCAAAATCACCGAGGGGGTTTCCAAAATCAGGGATTGCCGTTTTTCAGCTAATTTTTGTTGAACTTGAAGGGTTATCTGATTCACGGCACTCACCGATAGAACGCGACCTAATAGAAAATATAAGGCGAATTGGAGATCCCGCAACGACAGACCCATCACATAAAGGCAGCAGAGCCAATCCATCATAGTCCCTTGATTGCGCTGATACCGCTCCAATATCTGCCACTCCCGCTCGCCATTGCGATGACGCAGTTTCGGCACTTTTAAGTCCTTGATTGACCCGTATTGCGTATTCAAGCCTCGACTGTAATAGCCTGACCGTTGCGGTTTCTCCCCCTCAATCTGACCCAGAAATGCCGTTACTTCTTCCCGGAGTGCGCCTTCGATCACCGTTTTGACCGTCGAAACCACCGCTAGTCTGAGCGTCTGACTCAATTGCTCCGACAAGGCTGGATGAATACCTTGGGCGCGGACTCGTAAAATCTGGGCTTCTCGCTCTAAAATCGTCATGGCAAATTACGGGGAATGGCGGTACCTTCTCGTTTTAGCGGCTTTTCATCGCTCCTGTCATCTCCGCGAATAATTCATGACACTAACTTATATTCTGAAGGAAAGGTGAGCCTAGAGAATTTTTTGAGGCAGCTTGCAGATCGCAATTTAAGTCTAGTTGGTCTGGAAGATAGTCAGAAACTGATTCTATGTGCCGAGCGTGTTGGTGCTTTAACATCTAATGAGTGGAACCGAGAATTGGGGGGAGTTTCTGATGATGATGGGCAAGTAATCAATCCGATTTCTAAGCCTCAAGCCGATCGCCCTAAGAATGATGAATGTCCCTATAAAGGCTTATTTGCCTTTCAGCGAGAGGATGCAAAGTTTTTCTTTGGACGTGAAAGGTTTACGGCAACATTGATAGAGTCAGTAACAAGTCAGCCATTCTTGGCGATTATTGGTAATTCGGGAATGGGGAAGTCCTCAGTAGTTTTTGCTGGCCTGGTTCCTGAATTAGAAAAGTTAGAAAACTGGCAATTTTTGACTTTTAGACCTAAAAACAATCCCTTTATGCAACTCGCTGAAGGATTAGTAGGCTTTTTGCATCCTGCCCTGACTGATAAGGATGAACCGCAGTTTATTCAAGAACAGGCCAAATATGCGGAGAGTTTAAAAAATAAAGAATTAGAATTAACAGATATTTTAGATGGTGCCTTAGCGAACAATCATCATCCTCATCGGCGCTTATTGATTGTTGTTGACCAGTTTGAAGAACTTTATACTCTATGCTCGCTAGATTATCGCAATTTATTTATCGATATTTTATTGAGACTTATTGATTCAGAGAAAGACAAGGAAAATCCTGATGTGGTGATTGTCGTTACTCTGAGAGTAGATTTTTATGGGTTTGCCCTCGATTATCAGCCTTTGGCGGAACTTTTACAGAAATGGAAGCCAGAAACTTTGATTGGCATGAGTCGAGAGGAGTTAAAGTTAGCGATTGAAAAACCAGCAGAGGTAGTAGGCTTAGAAATTCAAGATGGATTGACGAAAATTATTTTGGATGGGGTGATCGACAATCCTGGTGAGTTGCCCTTGCTGGAATTTGCTTTAGGAGAACTCTGGAAGCAGCGCAAGGATCGTCAGTTAACTATTGAGGCTTACCACCAGATTGGTGGCATTGAGAAGGCTCTAGTTAATTATGCTGAATCAGTTTATAAAAAGTTTGAGGGAAAACAGCCGCAAATCAAGCATATTTTCACTCAACTCGTTCGATTTGGAGAGCAAACAGAAAATACTCGTCGTTTAGCTACCTATGAGCAAATTGGTCAAGCTAATTGGAAATTAGTAACTCAGCTAGCGGATAATCGCTTAGTTGTCACGGGACAAAATACACGCCAGCGAACGGCTGAAGTCGTCCATGAGGCTTTAATCCGAGGTTGGGAACGCTTGCAGCAATGGATGGTGGAGGATCGGGATTTTCGCCAGTGGCAAGATCGGCTGCGGTTTGGGATCAAGACTTGGGAGGAAACAGGGAGAAGTTACAGTGCTCTGCTTCGAGGTGCTCTATTGGTAGAGGCTGAAGACTGGCTAAAGGAAAAGCATGAAGGTATTACCGATGCACAAGAGATTGAATTTATTAAGGCTAGTCGTCAATTTCAAGAACAAGAGGATATTGAACGCATTCAGGATTTACTGAATTTATCTCAAAAGGAATTACAGTTAAAACAACAATTAAGTTCTTTAGTGGTTGCTGTTAAAGCAGGCATCAAATTCCGTAATATTCAGAAACCTTCAGAGGAGTTAAAAAGAAACCTTGTTGAAAGACTACAGCAAGGAAGCTATGAAATTGTCGAGCAGAATCAACTTGTTGGACATAACGGTGAAGTCAATGGAGTTGCTTTTAGTCCAGATTGTTCAATAATTGCTTCAGTGAGCGATGACCAAACTGTTAAACTTTGGAAGTCAGATGGTCAACTCTTAGATACCTTTAAAGGACACAACAATGACGTTCTTCGAGTCACCTTTAGTCCTGATGGTCAAATTATTGCCTCTGCTAGTGCTGACAGAACTGTGAGATTATGGAGTCTGGAGGGGACACTCTTGAAAACTCTAAAAGGACACTCTGATCGCGTTTATGGAGTCAGTTTTAGTCCCGATAGTCAAATCATTGCCTCTGCTAGTGTTGACAGAACTGTGAGATTTTGGAGCCTGGAGGGGACACTCTTGAAAACTCTGGAAGGACATACAGATCGCGTTTGGGGGGTCAATTTCAGTCCCGATGGTCAAATCATTGCCTCTGCTAGTGCCGATCAAACTGTGAGGCTGTGGAGTCTGGAGGGAACGCTCTTGAGAACTCTAGAAGGACACCTAGATCAGGTCTGGGGAGTCAGTTTTAGCCCTGATGGTCAAATCATTGCCTCTGCTAGTGCTGATCGAACTGTGAGGCTTTGGGGTTTGGAGGGGACGCTCTTGAAAACTCTAGAAGGACACCTAGATCAGGTCTGGGGAGTCAGTTTTAGCCCTGATGGTCAAATCATTGCCTCTGCTAGTTTGGATAAAACTGTGAGACTGTGGAGTCTGGAGGGAACACTCTTGAAGACCCTAGAAGGACATACAGATCGGGTTTGGGGAGTCAATTTTAGCCCTGATGGTCAAATCATTGCCTCTGCTAGTGGTGACAGAACTGTGAGGCTTTGGGGTTTGGAGGGGACGCTCTTGAAAACTCTAGAAGGACACCTAGATCAGGTCTGGGGAGTCAGTTTTAGCCCTGATGGTCAAATTATTGCCTCCACTAGTTTCGACAGAACCGTGAGGCTATGGGAGATTGAGGGAAAATCTTTGCAAACTCTAGAAGGGCATACAGATCGAATCTGGGGAGTCAGTTTTAGTCCCGATAGTCAAATCATTGCCTCTGCTAGTGTTGATAAAACCGTAAGGCTGTGGAGTCCGGAGGGGATGCTTTTACGAACACTAGAAGGGCATACAGATCGAGTCTATGGAGTCAGTTTTAGCCCTGATGGTCAAATCATTGCTTCTGCTAGTGTTGATAAAACCGTAAGGCTATGGACTCTGAAGGGAACACTTTTACGAACGCTAGAAGGACACATGGATCAGGTTTGGGGAGTCAGTTTTAGCCCTGATGGTCAAATCATTGCCTCTGCTAGTGTTGACAAAACCGTAAGGCTATGGACTCTGAAGGGAACACTTTTACGAACGCTAGAAGGGCATACGGCTGGTGTATATGGGGTCAGTTTTAGTCCCGATGGTCAAATCATTGCCTCCGCTAGTGGTGATTGGACTGTAAAGTTATGGAGTTTAGAGGGGATACTTCTGCGGACCCTAGAAGGACATACGGAGGGGGTCTTTGGAGTTAGTTTTAGCCCTGATGGTCAAATTATTGCCTCCGCTAGTTTAGATAAAACTGTGAAATTGTGGAGTCTGAAGGGGACGCTTTTACGAACGCTAGAAGGGCATACGGTTGGTGTATATGGGGTCAGTTTTAGTCCCGATGGTCAAATTATTGCCTCTGCTAGTGCTGACAAAACAGTGAGATTATGGGATATCGATCCTGATGATTTAATTTTAGATTTAGATATTAAGCTGAATAATTTGCTCAAAAAGGGTTGCTTTTGGATTCGTGATTATTTGAAAACAAATCCTAATGTCAGTGAAAGCGATCGAAATCTTTGTGATGGTTATTGCTAGAAGCTTTATAGGAAATTCTGGTATCCCTTGTTTGGCAGTGCGATCTTGTAGTATGCGTTCCCTACTGCAACTCCTACTACCCCACCGATAGATTGTTGGGAACGCACCATGCTCATTAATTCTCGAAATCAGCGATCGCTTCTTACTATCTCCCAATTCTGGCATCGATTACGATCGCCGATTTTGAAGATGGCAAAGATTTGCTAATTGTCGTTAATGGAGTGACTTTCTCGCAATTGGCAATTACTGAAATTAATGGCATAACTCAGATTAGTTTTGCTCCAACCGGACAACTTCTTGTCTCTTTAATTGGAGTGTCTGCTACTCAAATTAATGCAACGGATTTCAGTTTGTTATAGTTCAATACGGTTTACTTAAGATGGTCATTGCGAGGAACGTTAGCGAAGCGATCCGCAGGAAAGCAATCTCCGTATCTACGTTCTCACAAGATTTTACCTCTAGGCGCTCTTAAGTAAACCGTATTGTGTTATAGTTTCGATCGCACGAATAGCCAAAAACCGGGTTTTTACGACAATCCTTTGCTTTCACCCGCAGATTGACTCAAAAACCTGGTTTCTTCGATCGCACGGATAGCCAGAAAATGGCTATTTTTTAATTTCTACAAAGTTTTGTAAATTTTTAAGTCCAATAATAGGGACGAAGCTTATTTTTAGGTTCGTCGCTAAAAATACTTACATAATAATAGCGTATCCTAGATTCACCCTAAATTTTAGTAGGTGAGTCATGTTAAATTATATTAATCAAAATTTCCGAAAAGCGATCGCCTTTATCGATGCTACCGTCCCTGACTATCAAACCTTAATCGACGGCATGATGCCCGAAATCGAGGTAATTAAATTAGAAAGCAACCGTAACGCGATCGAACAAATTACTGAAGTTTTAGCCCTGCACAGCAATATTGACAGCATTCATATAATTTCTCATGGTACTCCCGGCAGCTTGCAACTGGGAAAAACCAGATTTTCTGAAGATAATTTGGCAACTTATTCCCAGCAATTGCAGCAGTGGCGGAGTGCCTTAACTGTTGATGCGGACATTCTGATTTATGGTTGTAATGTCGCATCAGATCCTCACGTTGACCCGAAAGTCCGCCAGGGGTTTAAACCCCTGTCTCAAAGCGAAAGTCGGTTGAAACCGACTGAAAACAAGCTCGCTATTGAGTCCTCTTTAGAGGACTTTAGCTATGAGACGGGGGTTTCAACCCCCGGCGGATCGGATGAATATGCTATAGATAATGAACGGGCGATCGATATAGATAGTTTCAGCTTCATCCAGCGTATTGCTAAACTCACAAATGCCAACGTTGCTGCTTCCAAAAACCTCACGGGAAGCGCTGCAAAAGGTGGCGACTGGGAACTAGAAGTGAGAACTGGCAAAATAAAAACACCGCTAGTATTTCGGCCAGAAGTTATGGCAGTTTACAGCCACGTTCTCAATACATTTAAACAAACACCTACTAGCTTAACAACAGGAACCAACCCTGCTGCGATCGTCAGTCAAGATTTTAACGGAGATGGCATTCCCGATTTAGCCGTAGCTAACAGAAGTTCTGACAGTGTTTCAATCTTTTTGGGAACAGGTCAAGGTAATTTTGGCCCAGCTACTAACTTTACCTTGGGAAGTGCGGGAGCTCCCAGCGGTATTGTGGCGGGCAATTTTAATGGTGATACGCTGCCAGATTTAGCTGTATCGACAGCAATTGGTGGCGATATAGGAGGGGGAGTTTATGTTTTGTTAGGAACCGGAGGTGGCGATTTTAGCAATCCTACAGGTTTTGGTGGAGGGTTCAGCCAACAGGCCATCGCAGCCGGGGACTTTAATGAAGATGGTTTCGCTGATTTAGTAGTAGCAGAAAACAGTCAAGTTTCGATTGCTTTAGGTACAAATCAAGGAACTTTTGGTAATTTTAATACTGTGGGGACTGTCACCAATTCTTTAGCGATCGCAGTTGGTGATTTTAATGCTGACAACAATCTCGATGTGGTTGCTACAACCAGAAATCCCGCTAACAGCGTTGCTATTTTCTCAGGGACTGGACAAGGCACTTTTGGCACTTCTGTTAACTTAACAGTCGGTACGACTCCCAGTGCGATCGCAGTTGCAGATTTTAATGCTGACGGACGATCGGATTTAGCTGTAGCCAATTCAGGCAGTCAGAACGTATCAATTTTATTAGCAACCGGTCAAGGAACTTTTAGCAATCCTGCTAATTTTAATGTTGGAGGAAGTCCTGACGATATTGCTGTGGCTGATTTCAATGCTGACGGGCGATCGGATTTAGCTGTAGTTAACGTCAGTTCTAATGATGTTTCAATTTTAACTGGAACGGGCCAAGGAACGTTTAACGGGCCGTTTAATTATAATACTGGAGGTGTCCGTCCTAGCGCGATCGCGGTTGGAGATTTTAACTCCGATAAAAGACCAGATATTGCTGCTGCAAATACTGGCAGTAACAATGTTTCAATTCTGTTGAATTTGCTATTGAAAACAAGTTTTGGTACTGCTGCATCCAGCAGCCCTGAAGGAGATGCTGACGCGACTGTTAATATTCCCGTGACTGTGGAAAGTGGCTTGCGATTTTCCGATCTAATTATTCCGATCGCAACTGCTTTACCCGTTCCGGCTGGAACTGCTGCGGCTACTCAAGGTTCTGACTACACTCTTTCTACTAATACTCTCACCTTTCCTGCTGGTAGTAGTACTCCGACTCAAAATATAGCTGTCACTATTAAACCAGACAACCTCGCAGAAATAGATGAAGCAATTGTCTTTAGTTTTGGTTCAACTACAGAACCGATCGCAGGTACAATTCCTCAAAGTACCCTCACAATTCCCGCTAACGATCCGATTATTTATACAGTTGGTGCTAGTGCCGGCACGATTCCTGAAGGCAATTCCGGTGCAAATCCGCTGATATTTACTGTCGGTCGTACTGGCGGTACCGGTTCAGGAGGTACTGTCAATTATGCAATTGGTGGAACTGCAACAAATGGCAGCGATTACAACAACATCGGCGGCACTTCTGGCGCAAATAGTACCACTGGTCTAATTAATTTTGCCTCGGGTGAAACATCAAAAACTGTCACCCTAGATGTGTTGGGTGATGGCAGCGTTGAACCAGACGAAACTATTACTGTCACTCTCTCAAATCCCGTCACATTGCCTAATGGCGGTCTTCCAGGCGGCAGTTCAACAATTGGTACTGCTACTGCGACAACTACGATTGTTAATGACGATCGCCCTGGAATTACCGTCAATCCGATTAGCGGATTGGTAACAACGGAAGCTGGCGGTACTGCTAATTTTAGTGTCAAGCTTAACAGTCAACCTAGTGCTAACGTAACTGTTGCTTTAAGCAGTTCCAATCCGGCAGAAGGAACAGTCCCGACACCAACACTAACTTTCACTCCTGCTAATTGGAATCAACTGCAAACAGTAACAGTTACTGGCGTTAACGATAATGTTGCTGATGGCAATATTGCTTACAACATTGTTACTGCTACTGCTGTTAGTACAGACAGCAATTACAACAACCTCAATCCCGATGATGTCAGCGTCACCAATACCGACAACGAAACGCCGGGAATTACCGTCAATCCTACATCAGGATTGACTACTACAGAATCTGGAGTAACGGCTAATTTTTCAGTCGTTCTCAATACTCAACCTACCGCACCTGTTACTATTAATTTGAGCAGTTCCAACCCAGGAGAAGGAACGGTTTCTACAAATAGCTTAAGTTTCACTCCCAATAACTGGAATCAGGCGCAAAAAGTAACGGTAACGGGTGTTGGCGACAATATCGCTGATGGCAGTCAAACTTACAATATTGTCACCGCGGCTGCTGTCAGTACGGATAGCAATTACAACAATCTCAATCCATCGGATGTCAGCGTTACTAATACCGACAGCAATGTCGCGGGAATTACTGTTAATCCTGCCAGTACGGCGGCGACAGAAGGCGGTGCCAACGGAAGTTATACAATCAAGCTAAATTCCCAACCAACTGCACCAGTTACGATCGCTTTTGCTGCCGGAAATCAAATAAATGCGATCGCCCCCATTACCTTCGACGCGACTAACTGGAATGTCGCGAAATCAGTCACAGTAACGGCTACAGACGATACGGTTGTGGAAGGTACTCACAATGGCACAATTAATCATGCGGTAACAAGTACCGATGCAAAATATAGCGGAAGTGCGATCGCGCCTGTTACTGTCGCCATTACTGACAACGATACAACACCGACGCCAACTCCACCAACACCAACACCGATACCACCAACGCCAACACCAACGCCAACGCCAACACCAACACCAACACCAACACCAACGCCAACACCGCCGCCACTAGCACCAGTAATCATGCCGCCGACGATACCTGCTGGCATTACTGTCAATCCGACATCAGGATTAACTACTACAGAAGCGGGAGGCAAAGCAACATTTACGGTCAAACTAAATTCTCCACCGACTGCTGATGTCAAAATCGATTTGCAAAGTTCCAATACCACAGAAGGAATAGTTTCCCCAGCAGCGATAATCTTCAATGTTGCTAACTGGAATTTACCGCGAACAATAACGGTAACAGGAGTTGACGATAGTGCGATCGACGACCCTAAAACATATAGTATTTTGACGAAGCCGGCTGTTAGCAATGACAGCAACTATTCCGGGTTGAACGCAGCCGACGTTATCGTTACTAACACCGATAACGACACCCAAACAAACAAAGTAAATTCTTTATTTATTCCCTTGAGACCGGGGCAAATCGTCGCAGAACCAGACCTTGATGACCCTACTGTTAAACGTCAGCGGTTATCCAATGTAAATTTTGGTTTGATAAATGACCCGCAGCAGGATTTAGACGAGCGATCGTTCAACCTCAACTTATTCAACGATACCTCTTTTGAGGTAATTATCGATCGAGTACAATCTTCATCCAATGGAGAAAGTTGGGTACGCATCGGTCGAATTAAAGGTGCTTTAGATGACAGTGAAGTCATCATCACTAGCAACAAAAAAGACGGAATCGCGATCGGCAATATCAGGTACAAAGACAAATTTTACCAAATTCGCTACGCCGATAACGGTCTCCACAGCATTCGAGAAATCGACCAAGCAGCCTTTCCCGAACATCCCGAATTTCACGAAGACAGCGATGCTGTTCCCATCCCCAGCGACAGTTTTGCTGACCTTCCAGATAGCAGTGGAGATTTGACTGGTGACGACCCCGCGTTAATAGATGTCATGGTCGTTTATACCGCAGCAGCCAAAGACGCCGAGGGCGGTACTGAGGCCATGAATACTTTGATTGACATGGCTGAATCGGAAACAAATTTAGGTTACGAAAACAGCGGCGTCAATCAGCGGATACGGATAGTACACAGACAGGAAATAGCCTACACAGAAAGCGGTATTTCTACCACTGATTTAGACAGACTAAGCAATACTTCCGATGGTTTTCTAGACAACGTTCACCAACTGCGGAATACCTATTCGGCTGACATGGTGAGTTTATTTGTTAATAACTTGGATTACTGCGGTCGCGGTTACGTAATGACCAGTCCTAGCTATGGATTTGCAAATTCAGGATTTACTGTAGTCAAGAGGAGTTGTGCAGTAGGAAATTACAGCTTTGCCCACGAATTAGGACACAACCTAGGTGCTCAACACAATCAAGAAAGCACTAGCGGTGATATTGCTTATCCATACTCCTACGGGTATCGGGATACTGTTGGTCCAAACACTTTCCGTACCATAATGTCGTACCAAAGCACTCCGTCCACTACGCGGATTAATCGCTGGTCAAATCCCGATCGCACTTATCTCGGCGAACCGACAGGAACGAGTTCTACAAATAATGCTCGCACGCTGAACAATACGGCAATTTATGCTGCTAATTGGCGACACTCAAACGATAATTTCGATCGGGCTAAAACTGTCAGCGGTAGTTTCTTTTCCACCACTGGTTTAAATGTCAACGGTACTAAACAAACAGGAGAATCAAATCATGCAGGTAACAGCGGTGGTAAATCTCTTTGGTGGTCTTGGACAGCCCCGAGTTCAGGCCCCGTAACAGTTTCTACGGCTGGAAGTTCTTTCGATACTTTGTTGGGGGTTTACACAGGCGGTTCTGTTTCTAGTTTGGCGACTGTTGGTAGCAATAATAACGACCCTAGTGGAGGTCAAACCAGTCGAGTTAATTTTACTGCTACTGCGGGTACGACTTACAAAATAGCAGTAGACGGGTTCGGTGGATCGTCTGGTTATATTAATCTGAATCTGAGTCCTGGTGTCAACCGTCCGCCAGTCTTAAATATTCCGTTCCGGGAACAAGGTTTGCGTTTGCAACCGGGTTCAAGTCCTCAATTGCAGTTTACTTTTCAAAACAACACTTTCACTGATCCCGATCCGGGCGATACCCTGACTTATACTGCTGATTGGTATGAAGGTGTCACCAACTTTGAGTGGCGAAATGTCAGCGGAGGACGATCGCCAATTCCGACAAGTTGGAGTCGCATTAGCCCCTTACCAACTGGCATGAGTTTCGATCCGGGCAGCCGTACTTTCAGGGTTAATGATAGCTTGCAGCGCAATCGCAACTACTGGATTCGGGTAACAGCAAGGGATGCTGCTGGTGCATCGGATATAGCATTTTTCGATCTTTACAATCGAGGTCTGGGTTCTGTAATCGACGGCTATATCGCTGGGGCTACTGTTTTCTTGGACGCCAACAAAAATGGCGTACTTGATGCCAGCGAACCATCTGCAATAACAGGCCCGAAAGGTGAATACGAACTAGATATTCCCTTAGAAACGTTTGACAAAAATCAAAATGGTGAAATCGATCCACAAGAAGGCAATATTGTTGCTTTCGGTGGCATTGATACTGCTACGGGTTTGCCTTTGGAAACGCCTGTCACTGCGCCGCCCTACGCTACTGTTGTCACTCTTTTAACAAGTTTGGTAGCAGATTTAATTGACAAGGGAATTGAGAGCGATCGCGCCGAATCTCTCGTCAAATCTGCTTTTTCAATTCCCGCTGAGATTGACATTACTGACTTAGATCCGATCGCAGCTACCGAAAATGCGATCGCGGGCGGGTTAGAAACTTTGACTGCAATGGTCAAGGTGCAAAATGTCATTACCCAAACTGCTGCTTTAATAGATGGTGGGTCAATTCTGGAAAGTACCGGCACTGTGAAATCAGTTGTCAGCGCGATTTCTGCTCAAATTCAATCTGGTGCAATTCTCAATCTTAACGATGCCGATCGATTGCAGTCGATCGTCCGCCAATCTATAAATATTGCACAACAGTTAGACTCGACTTTCAACAGCCAGCAATTGTTGCAAATTGCCCCCGACGCAGCGAAAGTAATTGCCGCAGCCAATCAGCAGATTGACCGAGTTGTATCCAATACAACAACAGTTTCAATTAACCGAGAAGTTGCCCGCGTGCAAAAAGTAGCCCTCGGCAACACTTCCCAAGACTTAAAAGCAGTCGGTATCGGTACGAAATCGATCGCGCAAGTTGTTGCCGAAAATACGGGTACTGCATTGGATGCAAAAATCCAACAAACCACTTTACCAGAAGTGCCTGCCGTTCCGGTGATTGCAGGAGAAATAGATGCGATCGCAGCTAACTCAAATCTCATCGGCACTGATGGCGACGACAGCCTTTCTGGCGACAGCGGCAGCGATACCATCAGTGGCAAACGCGGCAGCGATACTCTCACAGGTTTAGGTGGCAATGACTGGATACACGGAAATCAAGACAATGATTCCCTTGACGGAAGTGACGGCGATGATACGCTTTACGGAGGTAAAGGAATTGATAGTTTGTTCGGCAATAACGGGCAAGATATCCTGTTTGGCAATCGCGGTCAAGATAGCTTAATTGGAGGTGAAGGCAATGACAGTCTTTACGGTGGCAAAGCTGGCGATATTTTGCTAGGAGGTAACGGCGACGATTTTCTCAGCGGTGAAAATGCTGATGACACTTTGATAGGAGGAAATGGCAGCGATCGCTTCTTCGTATCTACCAATTTTGGCATCGATACGATCGCCGATTTTGAAGATGGCAAAGATTTGCTCGCACTCCCCAGCGGCATTAGTTTTGCAGAATTGGCGATCGCTCAAAGTGACGGTGCAACCTTAATTCGCTTGGCGTCTACCGGAGAAATTTTAGCTTCTCTAACTGGAGTACCGTCCAGTCTGATTGGTGTCGCAGATTTTGCCTCAATCTAGTAGTAAGTAGTCGCAGATAACCGCAGTTATCTGCGACTCTCAACCATTGGCCCTAATACTTAAAAACTAGAGAGTACATATACTTACTAAGAATTGTGAAAAATTACAGTCAATCTCCGGAATAAGGCTAGACTGGGACGCAGATATATTCAGTAGAATTAATCTATAGCGGTTCTCAAAAAAGTGAGGTACGTTGTTGGGATTGAGCCTCCTGATATTTATTATATATTAACCGAGGTCGGATCAAAAACTCGATTTACAGTCATACCTCATCTTTCTGATAAATGCTATATATTGCCACGAGGTTCACAAATAAAGATGGCTCTATAGCGATCCTAAATCATTTGTGAACTTCTTGTTACTCCCTACCCTTAGTAAGGGGAGGGTTGGGGTGGGGTAAAAAATTTACGACTCATTTAGGATTGCTATAGTTATACTTACTGATTTTGGCAATATTTGAGGGTATGAAATCCCGGTAAATAGGGGTTCAATATCCTCTTGCTGCTAAGTGCGTAGCGTGTTATGGCCTGAGTAACTCGGAGGATTTTCGTGAACCTAAATTTAGATATTATTTTCTCACCGCTGATGAACCCCGCCCTGAATGAGTTTCAGGTTTGGGCTTTGGAAAACCCCCAAGAGGGCCTCAGCAAAACGATGCTACCGGCGATCGCCCTGATCGAAGGTTTAATTGCCAACGAACCCACCTATTTGCAAATAAAACGGCTGGCTTTCGGGGCTAATTTTTGCTGCGCTGGACAAGTGGTGATGGCAGAGTTTTCAACACTCGAAGAAGCACTCACATCGCCCCAGGCGCGCGGATGGCGGCTGGGTACTTCTGTGCTCGATCCGGATCTCTCCCCCAACCAAGATGTTGGCGGTAGGAACCTTTTCCTGCTGTCTTTGTCCGATCGCGAACCAGACGGTAGCAGCAATCACGCAGCATTCCGAAGCTGTATGCAGAAGTATCTCTTCAACAGCGCGACAACCGATCGCCAGGAAGATGAAATCAGCAGGCGGTTGCTCGATCGGCTGGCCGCCGATTATACTGAGATGCCGCACGGTGCGGGGGGAACATTTTTTACCGATGTCAGGCGCGGTTGGATGGGATTTTTAGTTCCATATTTGCACTACGTAATTTTTGGGATTAATCCAGATGACAAGTCTGCGATCGAACTTCTCACCGATTTACATTACATCCGCCAAAGCCCCGCCCACTACTTCGGCGTCGCGGGCAGCCTGCTGCAAAGCCTGAACCTGTTTGGACACGGCGATTTGTCCGCTTTAATCGAGCGCGCGGCGACTATCTACGAAAATTCTCCCGCCCTAGCCGACTTCGAGGTGAGCTCGGAAAACAACGGGATGACTAGGCGGGAATTGGCAAAGCTGATGACAGCGATTATGGGGATAGCGGGACTGCAAGGCCCCCTGCACCTAGGCTATACCGCTATGGGATACCGCCCTCTCCCGGCGTATAAAGGAACACAGACGGCTCAAATTAATCCGACAGAGTTTTGGGACGAGCTCGATTTGGACGATCGCCAGTCGATCGAGCTTTTCCTGTTGGAATGCGGGCGCCTCTGGGCTCCCGTCAGCGCCACCCACCGAGTGGCGACAGAGCCATTTACCGCCACGATTGGGGGCAGACAGCGCACTTTCCCCGCCGGCACCAAGGTACTGATACCGCTCAGTTTGGGGCTGCTTGACGGCAGTTTCTGGGGCTCTACGGTGTACGAATTCAACGCTAAGCGCGAGAATTTGTGCCCTTATCATATGGGTTTTCATGCGGTGGGCGATCGGAGTGCGGGACGGATTTGCCCAGCTAAAGATATCGCACTGAAGATGCTGGTGGATGTTATTAGTACCGTTGGTAAAGTGAGACGAGCTTCGGCACCTAATTTGCAACAGTAATTAATCAGGTTTGTAGTGAGGACTTTAGTCCTCTATCCTTGTCCGAAGAAGGACTAAAGTCCTCACTACGAACCTGATTTTAGTTATCTAACTGGACAGGTTTGTAGTGAGGACTTTAGTCCTCTATCCTTGTCTGAAGAAGGACTAAAGTCCTCACTACGAACCTAATTTGGATTATCTAACTGGACAGGTTTGTAGTGGGGACTTCAGTCCTCTATCCTTGTCCGAAGAAGGACTAAAGTCCTCACTACGAACCTAATTTTGGTTATCTAACTGAGCGCGAAATCACAAATATTTTCGAGGTTAAATAATACCATGTCAATCGAAACAAAGAAACAAAAAGATATCGCAACTTGGATGAAAGCAGAACATCCACCCGAATTCCCCGAAGCCCTCCAAGGTATCTTCTTTATGGATGGGAATATTTTGCCAGACTATTGTCTGACGATGTCCAATTCAGAATGGAATCCCAGCCAACGGACGTTATTGCTGCGGATTTATGAACCAGTTGTCTGGACATTTCATTCATCAATGGCGGGACGGATGTTACTTTATGCCGTCAAATTTTCTCGATTCAGCTACTTGTTTCGCTTCACGGATGCAACTTTGCAGCACGGGCACATCACGCCGATCGCGTTTGGATTGTCTGTACCGCCGTGGATTATGGATTTTTTGATCGATCGCGATCCGAACACTCCCAATGGGGATATCTGGGATCGCAGAAACTCGTTTTTCGGCAGAGCTCCTGAAAAAGGCTATACACTCCGCAGAGTCGTCAACAAAGATGGGAGCCCCACAGCAGCATTTCCTGATTTTCTGTCGAAAGTTGGCAGTGATTGTTTGATTATTGCTCAAGACTGACAATATTTAGGACAACTACTAAACCCGCTGAATAAGGCGGGTTTTTGCGATCGAAGTTGCGCGATTTAAACCTACTATAGCATTCATAAATGATTCAGATAAACTTGTAGGGGTAGTGCCCCCGTGCCTACCCTCTATCTATCGGGGCAACCTAGGGCCATTTTATTGTCGTCAGACAAATGAGGTACGTAGTTGCGCTTCAGCGCTCTTTGCTAATATCAGGAAAGAGTGCTAATATCGCAACTACATACCTTAACCAGCGATACTTTTAGTAATTTTATATTTCCTATTCTGACAATAAAACTACCCTGATTCAAGAAAATATGTGAGGTTAGACCATGGTAGATAGTTTATCAATTCCAGAAGATTATAATATTTTCCTGCGGGAGCTGAAAGAACGCATCCGCAATGCTCAAGTACGTGCAGCAGTTTCTGTTAACCGAGAATTAGTGTTGCTTTATTGGCAAATTGGACAGGATATTTTAAATCGGCAACAGCAGCAAGGATGGGGTACTAAAGTTATAGACACTTTGGCGACTGACTTGCAAAAAGCTTTTCGTGAAATGAAGGGTTTTTCATCTCGCAATCTTAAATATATGAGGAGTTTTGCGGAAACTTACCCGGATTTTGAATTTGTGCAAGAGGTGCTTGCACAAATTACTTGGTATCACAATATTGCCTTAATGGAAAAGGTTAAATCCACAGAGGAACGTCTATGGTATGCAAGACAAACTATCGAGGAAGGATGGAGTAGAAATGTGTTAGTTCATCAGATAGAAAGTGGGCTATACCGGCGGCAAGGGAAAGCTGATACTAATTTCTCTCGCACTCTGCCAAATCCGCAATCAGAACTGGCTCAACAGTTATTTAAAGACCCTTATAATTTTGAGTTTCTCAGTTTAGGTAAAGCAGCACAAGAACGCGATTTAGAGCAGGCTTTGATTGAACGAATCCGCGATTTTTTGCTGGAGTTGGGAGTAGGGTTTGCGTTTGTGGGCAGTCAGTATCATCTAGAGGTTGAAGGCGAAGATTTTTATATGGATTTATTGTTTTATCATTTACGGTTGCGTTGTTTTGTGGTAATAGACTTGAAGGTGGAAGCGTTTAAGCCGGAATTTTCGGGAAAGATGAGTTTTTACGTCTCGGCTGTGGATGATTTACTCAAGCACCGGGACGATATGCCGACTATTGGGATGATTTTATGCAAGAATAAAAAGCAGAAGATTGTCGAATATTCCTTGCGAGACATGAATAAGGCGATCGGGGTTTCGACGTATCAATTGCGGGAGACTTTACCGGAACAGTTACAGGGGAGTTTGCCGACTTTTGAGCAGTTAGAAGCTGAGTTAGGAGCCGTGGATTTGGAGATTGAGGAGGAGTTATGAAAAAAAACAATGGAATGGTTTATGAGATAGCATTCGACAATATTTAACAGCACATTCCGACACTACGATTATGCATTTCTTACTCCCTCCCCTTAGCAAGGGGAGGGCTGGGGTGGGGTAAAAAAATCACGACTCATGCAAGGATTGCTACATACATAGAAAATTATTTAGGAGCGCCATCTATGACATAGGTTTGTGTACAATCTAAAAAAACCTACGACAAAACTTGTGCATTCTATCAATTAAAATGAAACCAAAAACTTCTCAAGCTCCTATTGCCACTAAAATCAAGAAATGGGTTCAAACAGCCAAGGAAGCTGAAAAAACTCGGCTTGCTATTTCCATAACCAGGCTGACAAGTATCAAAAGTTTGTGTACCGAGCAAGTTGCTGCTGAAAAATTTGCGCTTTATATTGCGAAACGAGTGCAACAAGATATGAATCAGACTACTTGTCCCGAACACTACCCTGAAGAAGAATGGGAAGTGCACAAACAGGTAATAGCTGAAGGAATCGCCCAAATGGAATTTTACCTGGAAAATCCTAGTAATGAAGGCGAGCAATCTATCCGTAAGTTATTGAGAACAATTAATGGTTTACAAGGAGACGATCGCCGTAATGTTGCGTGGGGAACAGTACATTTTGTTCGCAGTGGAAATTTACTAAAATTAGACTATGCACTGCGTTGTTTTACAGACAACGATTTTCCTTATTGGATTTATAAACTAGCTAGGGAATATGTAGAACGTTATTCCCCGCAGTATAGTTCAGGTATAATTCCTGAATCTGTACCGATGTTGTTAGAAGTGGCAGAATTTTGGTGTCAGTATTATTTCTCTCAAAGTTTGAGCGAGAAATTTCCTGGTTTTGTCTAAAAGAGGATGCAGAGGATGACGTTTTGTACTCCACTGTCACGAACTCAGCAATATCAAGAGTCACCGCCCAAAACAACAAAACCTTCTCGTTTGAGAAGGTTTTATCACGATCTTTATCACAATCGGAGCGGCGGGATTTGAACCCACGACCCCTACTACCCCAAAGTAGTGCGCTACCAAGCTGCGCTACGCCCCGACAGCTTTAACAGCTTAGCATACAATCTCAGAAAAAGTCAAAAAACTTTTAAAACTTTGGTTGCCTGCACCAAACTAGGAACCGCAGCCGCCGCCCAAAAACCCTCGCACCTCCTACCAGCATTCAAGATCAACTGCACGCTGTAAGCTTCGGGATAGCCTTCTAACTGCACCCACAACAAGTCGCTTTCGGCTTCAATGGCGATTTTTTCCTCGTCCATGAGCTCGGAGGCCATTTGACTCATTGTGGCGGCTAATTGTCCCAACAATCGGCAAAAATCGTTTAACTCAGCCTCCGTAAGTTCGATCGCCCAACCGTCCCCAGCCACCAAACCCTGAAACTCTTCTGCGTTTGGGTTCCATCCCAAACGCCAGCCAACACCCGTCTTAATTACACGTTCCATTGTTGAGAGATTTTAGATTTTGGATTTTGGATTTTAGGACTTATATCATGTCCGGTCGATTACCATAACAACAACCGATCGCGCGTGCGCCCTCCCATTCCGCAGCCGGATAGCGGACTGAAGTCCGTACTACAAACCGATCGCGCGTGCGCCCTCCCATTCCGCAGCCGGATAGCGGACTGAAGTCCGTACTACAAACCAATCGCGCGTGCGCCCTCCCATTCCGCAGCCGGATAGCGGACTGAAGTCCGTACTACAAACCAATCTGCGAGATTTAAGCTAAATTTGATATTCAATAAAATCTTAAGGTGCGAGCAATTTTGCATCTCCCGGCTGCGGCTGCGGTATTTCCGGGGAAGTCTCGCGCCCTTTTGGTGTTTCGCCCGCCGCCGGTGTGCGCGATGGCCCCGAATTTTCGGTAAAAACATCAACCAAAGCTTGAACCAAAGCATCCCGCTGTTTTCTATTTAAACTTTGAATGGCAGCGCGATCGCGTTCCATCGGATTTTCTCGCAAAACATCTTTTCCCGGATACACGCCTTCGACTAAATAATCGGGAGTCGCCCCCAGATAGTCAGCTAAACTCAACTTCCAATCAAAACGGTAATTCGGCGGCCTTCCTTTGACAAATACGTGATATCTAATCAAACGCCCGACTAAAGTATTGTTGGGATCGACTTTTCCAGTTTCCTTAGAAATGTAGTTATTCTCGATCGGCAAATCAGGCAATTTTTCATACACCAATTTCCACGCATCTTGCGCCCTCAATTGCTGTGGCGCCGATTGTTGAGCAACCAGTTCTCTAGACCCCGAACCGCCCAGCAGCGAAGGTTCCAAAGCCGACACACTTAATTTGCCCGATTCCAATACCCCACTCAAAAGCGTAAAAATCGCCACACTCAAAGTAACTAATAGAAAACTGAAGCCCAGCTTGAATTTCTCGATCATAGTTTTGACAATAATTTCAATTTAAAAATAGAATAATTCCCTAAACTCACCTACCAGCCGATATCCTAATTTCTGATTTGAGGACTTTCCGAAAATCAACCCGATTGGGTTCATCGCGATTTGGTAAAGATAGTTTTTTAGGAGTGCGAGGCGGACACTCCCTTGTCTATATATTTCTAGCTCTCTTCGGTAGATATAGCAGTCATTGCATGAGTCGTAAAGTTTTTTACCCCACCCCAACCCTCCCCTTATTAAGGGGAGGGAGTAAGAAATTCACAAATTATTTAGGATTGCTATACAATCCACAGGATTTTTTTGTCAGTTGCGCCAGTGTAGTTGAAGAAAGTTTTGAGTTTTGAATTAACAAAAATTGTTGAAATTCACCACTCAAAACTCCCCAAGTCTAGATATCCCCGATAATTTCCGGCTGAGTGAGTTCGTCCGACATCTCAAATATCGCCCGCATCACAGGCTTCATCATTTGAGTGTCGTCCATATTCTCGAAATCTTCATAGCGACGGCGTTTGGCGCGGTTCGCCACTTGCACCGTAATCCGATAGCGATTGGATGCAGCACCGATCAACTCTTCTGCCCGACGGGTTAGCTGAGTTGAATCGAAGGTTGGACGCTTGACCATGAGATTACCTACTTTATCTAATGTTACATTCTAGTTTAGTATGTCCAGATTGAAAAAATATTAACTGAGTATCATTGCTTATGCAGGCAGCAACAGCCTATTCGTTTGGTAACTTGCATCGGGTAAATTCTCATCCTCTTAAGTTGGTTGCTTTCGGCGACAGCTTAATCTACGGTTTCGGCGACGGTGTAGGCGGGGGTTGGGTGGAAAGATTGCGGCGCCAGTGGATGTCACCGGAGAGTGCAGGACACGTTTTATACAATTTGGGCGTTCGGGGCGATCGCACCTATCAAGTCGCCCAGCGCCTCGAAAACGAGTTTAAACACCGCGGCGAGCTCAGAAACCGCGTCCCGGATGCCATCATACTGTCCGTCGGCCTCAACGATACGGCGAGAGTGCAATCGCCGACGGGCCGCAGCTATACTGATTTTGAACATTTTAAAGCTGTTTTGGATAATTTGTTAAACATATCGCAACAACTTTGTCCGGTGATATTTGTTGGGATGGTGCCGGTGGATGAAAGTAAAATGCCTTTTCAAGATTGCTTGTACTACAATCACGCCGATCAGTATCGTTATAAAGAAGCCACGAAGTTAGCTTGTTTGGAACGGGGAATTCCCTATTTAGATATTTTTGATAAATGGATCGATCGCGGTAATATTTGGTGGCGTTCTTGTCTGACTTCGGACGGTCTCCATCCCAATGCAGCCGGTTATCAATGTTTATTTGAAGATGTGACAAGTTGGGAACCGCTACTCGCTATTAGTCGTTAGTCTAGGTACGTTGTTGCGCTTTAGCGCTGTTTTTTATATTTCAAAAGAGCGCTTAAGCGTAACTACATACCTTTATCTAGGTACGTTGTTGCGCTTAAGCGCTCTTTCCGATATCCCATTTAAAGATGTGACAATTTTAGTCATTAATCTAGGTACGTTGTTGCGCTTAAGCGCTTTTTCTTATATTTCAAAAGAGCGCTGAAGCGCAACTACATACCTTTATCTAGGTACGTTGTTGCGCTTAAGCGCTCTTTTCGATCCCATTTAAAGATGTGACAATTTGCGAATGGTTACTCACTATTAGTCGTTAGTCTAGGTAAGTTTTTGCGATGCAAGCGCTCTTTCCCATATCCCAAAAGAGCGCTGAAGCGCAACTACATACCTTAGAGAGCGCTGAAGCGCAACTACATACCTTTGTTCCGGGTAGATAAGGAAGATAAGCAACATAAGGATTTTAAGGAATTTAAGCATTTTAAAATCGACGAGCCAGCAGAAAAATATTTATTTTAAAAGACCGTATCTTCCCCTCGCTAGAAATAAAAGCATTTAATAATGATGACATCACTGAGCACTCATAGCAAGCTAGGCAAGCATCAATTAAGGATAAATAGCCGGACAAAGGCTTGCTTTTTTCTCAATAAAAAACTTGTGTAAATTGGAGAATCTAAAATGTCTGTATTTCAACGCATTAAATTCGGCACATCTGTTTTATTAGCCTTGGGAACTGTTTCTGGATCCGCAGCGCCGATGCTTGCTCCCGCACCTGCTTTTGCTCAGACAGCTTTTTCGGATGTTAGTAATAACTATTGGGCAAAAGACTTTATTCAAGATTTGTCGGAAAGAGGAATTATTAAAGGATTTCCCGATCGCACTTTTCGCCCGGATGCACTGGTAACGCGGGCAGAATTCGCAGCCATGATCCGTTCTGTGAGAAAGGCGAAAACTCGCGCTGCTATAGGTTTTGTCGATGTTCCGTCTAATTTTTGGGCGCGGGGGGCGATCGCCGAAGCCTATGAAATGGGATGGATGTCTGGCTATCCCGGCAATGTTTTTAGGCCATCACAGCAGATTCCTCGCGTTCAAGTTGTAGTTGCTTTAAATAATGGACTGGGTTATGAGCCTACTTGCAATTTTCAAGATGTTCTCAGCTACTATAATGATGCGGGTGAAATTCAAAGTTATGCTGTGAAAAGTGTGGCTGCTGCTACTGAAAAACAGTTGGTTGTTAGCTATCCCAATCCTAAATCTCTGAAACCAAACCAGTCAGCGACGCGGGCGGAAGTAGCTGCTTTTATCTATCAAACATTAGTCAGTACCAATCAAGCAAGAGCAATTAATTCTCCTTACATTGCTAAGGTTGATATTGGTCAAAATGTGGCTGTGAAAATTCCCAGCGGGGTGACTATTCCCATTGAGTACGCCAAAGGCAAGATTTTGCTCGCCCCCAATGACAAGTCTCCGATTACGCTGACTGTGGCTGAGGATGTTGCAGGTAATAATGGCAAAGTGCTGATACCCGAGGGATCGAAAATTAGTGGCGAATTGCGATCGACTGCTGAGGGCGTTCAGTTTGTGGCACAAGAATTGAGTATCATCAACGGTAGCAGAGTGCCTTTGAATGCTACTTCGCAGGTGATTACTCGGAAAGAAAGTGTGACTAAGGGCGTGAATGTTGGTAATCTGATTAAGAACACGGCTTTGGGTGCAGCAGCAGCGGCCGCGATCGCGGGTGTTACGGGCGATCGGGCGATCGCAACTGAAGAGGTACTCGGCGGCGCAGGAGTCGGGACTTTGGTTGGGGTATTTTTAGGTAGAGATAAAGTCGATTTGTATGCTGTTAATCCTGACACTGATTTAGATTTGTTGGTGAATTCTGACTTGGTATTGGGTACTGCAAATACAGGCATTTGTCGCGCTCGGTAGAAGCAATTTCGGCAGCGGATGTAGCAGATATCAGTGATGCTGACTTAACAAGGTTCGTAGTGCGGACTTTAGTCCGCATTATGCGGACTAAAGTCCGCACTACGAACCCATTTTATTCAGTCTTATTTAAAACTTCTACAAACATCCCAGGCTTTCTCGCGTAGAAACTCCCGTCACGGGATTGACACCATCGGCTTTTTCGCACATCATTGTTACTTGATAAGCATCGATAATTGCGTCAGTAAAATCAGCCCCGGAAATGGCAGCATCAAAAAAACGACTGCGAGTCATAATTGCTTCGGTGAAATTAGCATTCGTCAAATCAGCGCCATCAAATGTAATTCTATCGGCTAAAGCACCGGTGAGATTTGCACCTGACAAGTTGGCTTTCCACAAAACTCCCTTAGTCAAAATCGCATTGGTTAAATCAGCACCTTGAAAGTTAGTTCCCCGCATCTCGGCGGCGACGAATGTTCCCCCGGCTAAGTCAGAATTGGAGAAATCGCGATCGGACAAGTTAATATTTGTATAATTAATATTGGTTTTTGGTAGCGCAAATGCCGGAGTAGCACTCAGCATTACCCACCCAAAGGCTAAGACTACACTTATAATTAGGCTCAAGACTATTCGGAATACATTTTTCATGATGATGGAAATAAGGAGTGGGGAATGGGACATTGAGCACTGGAAGCAATCAATAACAACTAATAACTAATGACTAATGACTAATGACTAATGACTAATGACTAATGACTAATGACTAATGACTAATTAAAATCGCTTTACCAAATCTTCGCCGACGCGAAGTGTCAAGTCAGATCCAATTTCACCAGTAGAAGATGCTTCTATTTTACCGTAGCCTAAAGTTTTTTGCAGAAGATTTGCTGCTTCTAAATCGCCTTGCTGTACAATAATTTGACTTTGACGTTGTTTGTCGGGCCAATCCTTGACTACAGATACGTTAGAAAAGCCCTTTTTTCTGAGAAATTCAGCGACGGTTTTGGCGGTTTTTGGGTTGCTACAAGCATTTTGGATGGCGATTTTGAGGCTGCTGGGTGAAACTTGCTGGCTGGGATTGGCGGTTCGCCCTTGGGCAAAATCCGCTCCGCCTTGTTTGAAATATTGTGTCATAATTCGATCGCGCCCAGCAACATCGACAATCCAATAACTCCTCAAATCCCCTTGTGATGAGCTAGAGCGTCCCGGCAACATCACCATTTTAAAATTATCTCGCTCCAATTGCAAACCGAAATTGGCGATCGTCAATATTTCCTCAAAATTTAGGTTTGTATCTACATATTTTTGCATCAATCGCAGAATTTGTGGCAATCGCACCAATACTGATGGGCTGGTGAGGCGGTTGCGAATAGCTTGAATTAAAGATTGCTGTCGCCCAATTCGCCCGATATCTCCCAAACCGTCGTTGCGAAATCGAGCCAATTGTTCTGCTTGTTCTCCGTTGAGATTTTGCCATCCCTGTGCTAAATTTATGCTTAACTTTTGGGCTTTATCTGTATAGGACATCGCCCGAGGTACAAATACCTCAACTCCGCCCAACATATCGACTAATTCCCGAAACGCACCGCTGCTGACTCGAACGTATCTGTCAATTGTCGCATTGTTGGCGATCGCGCTCACCAATCGCGCCGCCAAAACTGCTCCTCCTCTAGCATTTGCTTCGTTTATTTTGCTGAAGGGAATCCCGGGAATTTCGACTTTTGTATCTCGCGGAATTGAAAGCAAATTAATAGATTTATCTCTAGGATCCAGGTGGAATAAAAGTATTGTATCGCTGCGGCCGTTAAAAATCTTGCGGGAATTGGGGGCAGCGTGCGGCACGCGGTCAACTCCTAGGATTAAGATATTAACAGGCCGCGAGAGGCGGTATCCAGAGCGGTTGGATGATATATAGTTAAAGCCTGTAGCGTCTAGGACTCTACTAATAATTGGGGGTTCCACGGGGGCTAAGAGGGCGGTA
Source organism: Microcoleus sp. CAWBG58 (assembly GCF_020883045.1). NCBI lineage: Bacteria > Bacillati > Cyanobacteriota > Cyanophyceae > Oscillatoriales > Microcoleaceae > Microcoleus > Microcoleus sp. CAWBG58. Next base: position 25,108 of record NZ_JAHRFA010000038.1, read on the forward strand.
ATTGCCCCAATTCCTGCGGAGATGGCTGCTGTGACAATTAGCACAAATAGTCCAAATATACATAGTGCTAATCTGAGCTTTTGTCTGGATTTGCGATCGGCTGGTTTAACAAAGTTTCTTTTAAAGATTGACAAGTTTTTCATTGACTTGCTTTATGATTATTACATTTTTTCAGCTTTGCAATAAAACTTGGGGGGTGCTTCGGGAAAGTATTTAAACAAAGCCGGGCACAGCCAGCCTTCCATATTTTTGGCTTCCCACCGATACCAGTTACCGCCGTATTCTGCTTTAAACCAGACCATTTCTGCTTGATATCCGGGAAATGGATTGGCTGAAAATAACATTCGGAAACCTCGATCGGCATTGGGAATGTCTGCGACAAGTACGTTAATCATTTCCGGGACGCCCTGAACAAATGGTTCTCGGACAAGTCCGGCTCGCTCGTCGTCAAAAACCCAGGTATACTGTTCGCGATAGGGGAAAATTACCATCATGGCATTTGACATCGTATTCTCCTCTTTTTATTTTGTTTTTTGGGGATATAGCGATTCTCAGAAAGATCGGGTACGTTGTTGGGCTTCAGCCCTCTTGGTTTAACTGGTTATATAAGCTGTCAGTCATACCTCATTTTTTTGAGAAAGGCTATAAATGCAAGTCTTGATACATTATATTCGGTGGGGCGGAAGTTGTGTACAATCCGATTAGAGCGCTATGTTTTAATACCAATTTAAAATAAATTGCTACAATTCTTAATATTGTGCCAATTATTAAAACTCGCTGTTCTGTGAGTTAGACGGCATTGCCGTATTCCTATAAATGCTCGCCTACTATTTATATTTCTCCAGTTTTGGCGGATTCGTATTAGTTGCTTAATTTTAGATAGTGAATATTTTAAATATAATTTTTTGCAATATTTATTTTGATATAGTGGCTCTCAGAAAGATAAGGTACGTTGTTGGGCTTCAGCCCTCTTACCGTAGATTATTTTGATATATAGCGGTTCTCAGAAAGATTCGCGGACGTTGTTGGGCTTCAGCCCTCTTACCGTAGATTATACAGCAATACGGTTCAGTTAAGAATAGTTAGGCTGTTAAAAGATGCTTGTATTTCCTGTAAATTCGTGAGATTAAAATCCTTTCAAAGCTTTAACCCAAGCGTATTGAGGTATATTCGGTAAAAGCAGTTGTTGCGTAACTTGTCATTCGTCACAAATTTTCGGAGGGCTGAAGCCCAACAACGTACCTTTCTTCGGAGGGCTGAAGCCCAACAACTTACCTTTTTTTTGAGGATTTCTCTAGTTAAGGGTTAGGTGTTTGGGGGAAACTTTTAGTCAACGTCCTGTTAGCTCAAATAGCGCTTTCGCTAAATATTCATACTGTGGCAAGGTATTGTAAAATTGAGCTGAAATCCTTACCAGCCGTTTGCTAGTATCCGGCCAAGGAATCACCGGTACTTCTATTTTAAAAATCTGCCAAAGCGCTTCTTGTAAGGGTGGAATTCCTCCATTTGTAGCTGCATCGGAGTTGGAATCTGCAAGGGGTACAACTGCCATAGATCCCACCATTTCATCGGGACAAGGCAGCGGCAAATCTAATTTATCTGCTAATATTTGTCTCCCAACCAATGCTAATTCATGATTCTTTGCCATCAATTCCGGCCAGCCGCCGCTCAACAAAGAACCCATGAAATCAATGGCTACAGGTACGCACAAATAGGGACTTGGATCGACTGTTCCCATCCAGTCAAATTCTAGTTGAAAGCGCGATTTGTCGGCGCGCGGTGAGTTGGCGCCGTGACTGATGGTAGTTGGCCGAATGTTATCTTGTTTGTCGCGCCGCACGTACAGAAAAGCTGCACCTTTCGGCGCGCAAAGCCATTTGTGGCAGTTTCCTGTGTAGTAAGCGGCGCCGATTTCTGCTAAATTTAGTGCTACCATTCCTGGCGCGTGAGCTCCGTCTACTAAGACATCCACGCCGCGATTAGCTAATTCGCCGACTAACTGTTTGATGGGAAAAATTAAACCTGTTTGGCTGACTATGTGGTCTAATAAGGCTAGTTTTGTTTGCGGGGAAACACATTTAATTATTGCTTCAATAATTTGTTCGGGCGATTCAATGGGAAATGGTATTTCTGCTACTATTACTTTGGCGCCTGTGCGCTCTGCGATAAAATCTAGTGTGTTGCGGCAGGCGTTGTATTCCTGATTTGTGGTTAGCAATTCGTCGCCGGGATTGAAAGAGAGCGATCGCAAAACGGCATTGACTCCAGTGGTAGCATTCGGCACAAAGGCTAGCTCTTCTTCGCCTGCACCGACAAAGGCGGCTAACTGATTTCTGGCATGATCCAACAGCGGCTCAAATTCCCGCATTAAAAAGCGCAATGGTTCTCTTTCGAGTTGTTCTCTAAAACTGGTTTGTGCTTCCAGTACGGGAATCGGACAGGCTCCAAAGGATCCGTGGTTGAGGAATGTGATTTCGCGATCGAGCAACCAATATTCGTTAATCATTAGTTATTAGTTATTAGTCATTAGTTATTGGTTATTGGTCATTAGTCATTAGTCATTAGTCATTAGTAACTCAACTATCAACTAAGAGGGCGGGCACGGGGGCACCGCCCCTACAGACTGTCAACCGTCAACGATTTTACCTTTTAATTGCTCAAACTCTTGTGATGTATTGCAATTTGATAACATTAGTGCTTCTGGTTCGCCTACGGGTAGAGGGATTGCTTGGATTTGATTTAACCACTCTTGAAATGAACTTCCCCCTTTGTCAATAAAACTTTGCAAGCTGGATAGAGATTGTTTGCGGTAAAAACCGCATAATGGCTCCCAGCGGGAATTTTGATAGGGGACAACTGCTAAGGTAGATGGGGGAAACTCTGTTAATTTACTCGCCCAATTATCAATGATTCGGGAATCTAATAAGGGCAAGTCGCAAGCTAACAGTAAAATCCAGTCGGCAGAAATGTCTGTCAGTCCTTGAGTCAATGCGACTAAGGGGCCGGAGCCCGGATTGTACTCTACCAGAAATTGGGATTTTTGGGTTGCGGTCGATCGATAGCGATCGGGCCAGGCTGTCAAAACATATACTTGTGGCGTTAAGGCTGCTGCAACCTCACACGCCCGCTGCAACAGGCTTTTACCCTCAATTTCTAGGAGAGCTTTATCCGTACCCATCCGCGAACCTCGACCGCCTGCGAGTACAATTACTGCTATTTTATGGTTAGTCATTGGTCAGTTGACAGTTGACAGTTGACAGTTGACAGTTGACAGTTGACAGTTGACAGTTGACAGTTGACAGTTGACAGTCAGATTTCATGGGTGCATCTGGCGCAAGGCAAATATGTTTGTAGGAGCGAAGCATGACCTCGGTCAATATGAGATTATAATTAATAACTTATATGCGGTCATGCTTCGCCCTCTTCAACAACCAGATGCACCCGATTTCATTAATCATTGGTGATTGGTGATTGGTCAGAAGTGGGAGGCTAAGAGTTGACGAACCTGATTCTCAATCTGCTCTATTTAGAGTAGACGATAGGTAGTAAACCTGATTGGTTATCCTCAATTCAAAGCACTGACTGCTTTGCTAACTTCCTCAAGTTTTTGCACTACTTGACCGCTACTTAATAAGGTTTCTGCCTCAATCAAACCAGAATCCATATCCCCACAAACACCACTGCGCCACAGATAAAATCCGCCGTTCCAGATAGCAGATTGCATCAGTTCTGAGGGTTTTCCTAACAAAATTTCCTGCATTTGTTTGAATAACTCAGATGCTGATTCAAAGGCGGGATTTGTACTGCTAAAACCGTAATCTCCGTGGGCTAAAAGCACTCGCTCGAACTCGGCGCCCGGTTTAGCAATGCCGATAATTGCAGTTCGATCGCGCGGCAAGTCGCAACTGCCCTCCAATCCTTTGACTGTGGTATAATTCTTGACTCCCCGCAACTCAAAGGCTGCTTGAAACATACCCTCTGTAGGCGGGTGCACGTAGCCTGAGATGACGTTAACGTCGCCGGCGCAGGGACACCACATCAATTCCATTGTCGAAAAAGGCGGCCGTTTGCCGATTTCGCGGCGGTAGGGCACTAAACTCGCGGCTTGAGGAAAATGCTTGGGAAGGTAAACAAAACCTAAACCGGTATTGTCAAAAACTTGCTGGACTTTTTCTAAACTAAGTTTTCTCCAGTCAACTCCCAAACCGCGCCAAATTTCGATTAGGGGAATGCCTTCTTTGGTTGGCATTGTCTCCCCTCCGTGCATGAGGGCTGGGACGCCAGCGGCGGCTAATATTAGGGCTGTTATTGGGCTAATTGGAGCGGTGCGCGATCGCCCGTCGTAGGCTACGCCAAACACGGCGACGCTAGAAACGGCAAATCCTTTTTCTCGGTTGGGAGGGGCAAGCATTGGCCCCAATTCTTCGTAAGCATCCAGCATTCCGGCTAATTCTTCGCCGGTGGGCCGTTTGATGCGATGGGAAATCATGAAAGCTCCGATTTGAGTCGGTGTTGCTTCTCCTAGCAGCATCATTCGCGTGGCTGCTGCTGATTGCGATCGAGTTAAGTTTTCTCCTGTGTGTATTCCGCTGCCAATTTTTCGCAGCAATTCTCTAAATGCGTCACTCATAATTATTGAAGTTGGGAAGTTGTCAGTTGTCAGTTGTCAGTTGTTAGTTGTTAGTTGTTAGTTGTTAGTTGTTAGTTGTTAGTCGTCATTGGTTGTTGGTTGTTGTTATTGGTTATTAGTAATTGGTGACGCCCTCAAATCTCAAATCTCAAATTTCAAATCTCAATTAGAAATAGATATTAATTTCAGGATTTTACTACTTTGATGACATCACGTGGTGGCACAAGTTCCCGTACTAGATTCCAGAAATGGGCGATCGGCGGAATTTGCATTCGATCGTGAGTTGTTACCAACACCACTTCGCGAGTCCAAGTCGGATCGATCGCCGATTGTCCGTTAGCGAAGCCCTCGAAGAGGATCGCCGAAACCTTGGAATTTGCGCTTTCTTGAGCGATCGAGCGAATTGCTAAAGTGCGATCGCCCTTAGCGTCTAGCAAAGCTGAATGCGGCAGCAAAGCAATCAATTCTCCCTGGCGCACCACGCCTCGAAAAGCATCGAGAGTGTTGAGTTCCAAAACAGCATGAAGTTTAGCACCGATGCGTCCGAATTGCTCTTGTACCATGCGCTGCATTCCGTACCCGTCCTTAAACACCACTTGCGGGTAACAAATCAATTCCGGCCAAGGTACTCGATCGTACTGGGCCAGGGGATGATTTGCTGCCATTAATACCTCGATCGGCTCATTGTAGAGCACCTCAACCAACATTTCCGGAGCTTGAGTAAAATAGCGGTTGTTCATCACCACTGCGATGTCCACCAAACCGTCTTTGAGAACTTTCAAAGCTCGATCGCTTCCCAGGGATGTCACGCGCAACTGCACCTCAGGATAGCTGCGACAAAACCTTTGCAGCACAGGCGGTAAATAAGCAGCGCAAACCGAGTGAATCGCAGCCACGCAAAGTTCCGGCTGCTTTCCCGCCAGCAAGTCTCCCAATTCTTCCGCAGCATTTCGCCAACTCTGACAGATTTTGCGAGCGTGAGGTAACAGGCGTTCCCCTCCCACTGTCAGCTTGGCGTGGGCGGTGCGGTGAAACAGCGACAAACCCACCTCCGCTTCAAGTCCCTGCACTTGACGGCTAATAGTCGATTGGGTAACGCCGCACTTCCGGGCTGCTTGCTGAAAGCTACCGGTTTCAGCAACTGAAAGAAATGCTTGAAGCTGCTCTAAGCGCATGGATGTTTAATTCGAGATGGTTTGAGAAATTTGACTGGGAGATCGTCAGAGACATTAGAGACATTAACCGATTGAGTAGAATAATTTAGTACAGCTTGATACAGGTGCAGATTAGTTTTGATTTCGGTGCCAGAGCCGGATGCTTGGCTCTACAAATTAATTTGCTCGGTTAGGATTTATTAGGCTAAATTAGACTTAGACTATTCCATTCTCCTCTATTGAATCCATTATATTATATGAACGGGCAATTTTATCAATCATAACGATTCTGTTGAGCAAAATTGAGCGATCGATGTTTTCAAGTTGGCAACTGACGATCGCAAATTAAATAATTTATATCTATTTGTGGGATGGGCGTCCCGCCCGTCCAGAAGAGACGGGCGGGACGCCCATCCCACAACAATTATCAAATTGTATGTAAGTTGTTTAATTCTCATTCCCAAACAGGTTTAATTGACTGTACAGTGATAGTGATTTGTTCGAGGAATTTAGTTATTTTTTTGATAACATTAAAAATTGCAAGCCAGCATTTTAGATCGTATGTTTTTCAAGATTATAGTATCTGACTCTCCTTATTACTGTCAACAAATGTCCAAATCTTGCCGCCCGGTAGAAACCTGCGATGAACTTTCATCCCCTGCCTAAAGTTATTGTTGTTTTCGGTTTTTTTGTGTATTGTAAAACTTCGTTGAGTTTATAAGAAATTATAAACAATGGTAGTATGATATTATCATGGTGGTCGAGTGAACTACACATAGGTTAAAAAATGGAAGCCTTAAATGCAGCTAACAGAAAGGCACATCATTAAATCGACGGAATATCGTTTCACAGAAATTGACACACTAGCTTTTAAATCAAAAAATCTCTACAATGCGGCCAACTACGTCATTCGTCAGAGTTTCATTTATGGATGGGGCTATGTCGGCTACAACGAAATGAATTGCTTGATGAAGTCCCACGAGGCATACAAAGCCCTGCCAGCTAAAGTAAGCCAGCAAATCTTGATGGTGTTAGACAAAAACTGGAAATCATTTTTTGAGGCTCTCAAGGCTTACAAAAAAGATTCCTCTAAATTTACTGGCCCTCCAAAACTGCCAAAGTACAAAGATAAAGTCAAAGGTCGAAATATCCTAGTTTATACAATTCAGGCGATTAGCAGCAAGCAACTGAAGAAAGGAATCATTAAGCTGTCAGGTACTGAGATTTTAATCAAAACCAAAGTAAATCCCGAACGAATCTGCCAAGTCAGACTGGTTCCCAAATGCGATGCTTATGTAATTGAGGTAATTTATGATGAACAGGAGCCCACCGCGAGTAATAGCAAGTTCGTAGCTAGTATCGATTTAGGACTGAATAATTTAGTGGCGCTAACTTCAAATCAACCGGGATTTATTCCTTTGTTGATTAACGGGCGACCATTGAAGTCAATTAACCAGTTCTACAATAAACGCTCATCGCGATTGCAGTCTCAATTGAAAGGTAGTCGCAAAACCTCATCACGCATTCAACGCTTAACCCGGTGTCGCAACCAAAAAGTCGATAATTACTTGCATCACACAAGTCGATTAATAGTCGAACTTTTGACAACTCATCAAATTGGGACGCTAGTAATTGGCAAAAATGCACAGTGGAAAACAGAAATTGACCTGGGAAAACGAACTAATCAAAACTTTGTCAGCATTCCTCACGCTCGACTAATTGAGATGTTGGAATACAAAGCTCGATTGGTGGGAATTAAGGTGATAGTGCAAGAAGAATCTTACACGTCTAAATCGAGCTTCTTGAATCTAGATCCAATTCCTGTGTACGGGTCTACTGGCGCTTTGGATGTCATATTTAGTGGCAGGCGAATCAAAAGAGGATTATACAGAACATTAGCCGGTCAATTAATTAACTCTGATGTGAACGGTTCTTACAACATCCTCAGAAAAGCAATCCCAAATGCGTTTAGCAATGGGATAGAGATCTGCGTAGTTGGGCCGAGGCGGGTTAATCCGCTCAAAGTAAAAGTGAAGGGGGAGGGATTTAACGCCTCCCATGTCATGTAATAAATGACTATACTTTTACCAGCTATAGACTAGGAATTAGCGGGTCAGCAACACAAGTGGAAGTACGATCGATCGCACAGGTAAGGCGAAATGCAGAATTTTGTTAAGATTATGTCATTTAACCACAATTTTATGCGCCAAGGTGGATGGGAAGAGTGGGAATCGCAGTTAGTGGGATTGCACGCGGTGAGCGATTTGTTAATTGCCTTGGCTTATTACTCAATTCCAGCGATGCTGATCTACTTTGCCACGAAGCAGCGGGACGTGCCTGCAAGCAAGGGTTTTATCCTATTGGGACTTGGGTTTTTCTGCGGTGGGACAACTCACCTGATGCAAGTTTCGATGCTGGTTCATCCCAGCTACGCGCTGTCAAGTTTGCTCGCCGCCGTTACCGCTGTCATTTCTGTGTGGGCTGTGTTGGAATTGATGCCCTCGCTTTTTCAAGTGTTGGCTGCGGGGCGGGCGACACAATTAGCAGCAAATACAGCGCTGGAAACTCAAAAGGCCGATCGACCGCAAGCTGGCTGTACCATTAAAAATCCCGTCCTATCCCCCAGCAGCGAACTCGGGCCGATTAACCAGCAATTGCTCCTAGAAATAGCACAGTCGGAGGGAACTCAACAACTCCTGCTGGAAATTGCCAACAAGCTGCAAGCAAGCGAAGAACGCTTTCGCGCTTTTCAGGAATTATCTCTAGACGGATTTAACGTGTTTCGCAGCATTCGAGACGGTTCCAAAATTGTCGATTTTGAATGGGAATACGTCAATCCCGCTGCTGCCAAAATTCAGCAAAGCACTCCGGGCGAAATGGTCGGAAAGCGATTGCTGCAAGTGCTGCCCGGTCATCAAGATAGCGGTTTGTTCGATAGTTACGTGCAAGTTGTAGAAACAGGAATTCCCCTCAATACTGAGATTTCTTACAACAGCGAAGGCATTGTCGGCTGGTTTCGGATTATGACCGTTAAATTGGGCGATGGTATGGCTATTTCTTTTAGCGATATTACTGACCGCAAGCAAGTAGAAGCATCCCTGGGCGACGCCCTGCAAAAACTCACTTCTCATTTTGAAAATACGCCCCTAGCTGTGATTGAGTGGGATGAAAATTTTCGCCTCAGTGGGTGGTCTCCGGCTGCTGAAAAGATTTTTGGGTGGAAGGCAACAGAAGTTTTAGGCAAGCATTTTAGCGAATGGAACTTTATTTTTGACGGCGATGTGAAAGATGTACAAGCGGCAATTGAGAGTTTGAAAAACCAACACGAACGGTGCAATGTCGTTCGCAACAGCAATTATGATAAGTCGGGTTCTTTGGTGCATTGCGAGTGGCACAATTCGGCTTTTTACAGCGATTCTGGACAGTTAATCTCGATGCTGTCTCTGGTTTTGGACGTGACGGAACGCTTTAAGTTTATGGAAGTGCTGCGACAGTCAGAAGAGCGGTTTCGGATTGCGGCAGAAAGTGCTAGCGATTTAATTTACGAATGGGATATCGAGACCGGTATCGTGCTGTGGTTTGGTCGTGTAGATGAAATTTTGGGGTACAAAAAAGGCAGATTTCCGAGGACGAGAGCAGCTTGGAACAGTATTTTAAATTCGGAAGACCGATCGCGAATCGAGGCCGCAGTCGATCGATATTTGAGCGCGCCAGACAATTGGACTGCCCCATTTTTGCAGGAATACCGCGTGCAATGCTCCGGTGGTGGCTTGCTCCACTGGATCGATCGGGGCAAAGTAGTTGTTGACAAACAAGGCCATCCGTGGAAATGGATCGGCGTCATTAGCGACATCAGCGATCGCAAAGAGGCCGAAGAACAGCGAAATCAGGCTTGGGCGCGGGAACAAACCGCCCGTCGCGCAGCCGAAGCTAGCGAACATTTGTACCGCATCCTCGCAGAAACTATCCCCCAAATAGTTTGGACTGCTTGGCCTGACGGCTGGATCGACTACTACAACCAACGCTGGTTTGAATACACCGGTTTGACCCTAGAAAAAACTCAAGGCTGGGGGTGGCAGCCAGTGGTACATCCAGATGACTTGGAAAATTGCCTGGAACGCTGGAATGAGTCGGTGCAGATGGGGGAGACCTACGAGGTGGAATACCGCTTGAAACGGGCATCTGACGGGGTTTACCGCTGGCATCTGGGTCGCGCCATGCCAGTACGGGACGCTGGCGGAAACATCCTCAAGTGGTTCGGGACTTCTACTGATATTGACGATCGCCAGCGATCGGCCGCCACAGCGGATTTGCGCGCCCGAGCTTTGGCTGTCCTCTCATCGGCTTCTTTGAATTACCAACAGGCGCTGCAAGATTTGGCAGATTTAGCAGTACCGGGGCTGGGGGATTGGTGCTGCGTGCATTTAATCGAGGCCGACGGCTCGATCGGCTTGCAAGCAGTTGCTCACTCAGATCCGAGCAAAGTCGCTCTGTTGTGGCAAATCAATCGCCGTTTGCCGGTAGACCCCCAGGGACGCCACGGAGTAGCAAAGGTGCTGCGGACTGGAGAATCGAAGCTCTACCCAGAAATACCGCATTGGGCGATCGAGGCGGTGCTGTCGGACAACGAACTGTTGGAAGTGCTGTGCTACCAGAACCCGCTGTCGGCAATCTGCGTGCCGCTGATCGCTCGCGGGCGGACGCTGGGAGCGATTTCGTTGCTGTGCGGAGAGTCCGGCCGCCGCTGTTGCGAGGGCGATTTGATTTTGCTCTCGGATTTGGCGCGGGATGCGGCGGTGGCGATCGATAATGCGCGGCTTTACCGGGAAGCCGCGGAGGCCAACCGGATTAAAGACGAGTTTTTGGCAACGCTTTCTCACGAGTTGCGGACGCCTCTGAATGCAGTTGTCGGCTGGGCCCAGATACTGCGACAGCGCAAGTTGAGTGCCGAAAAAACGGCTGTGGGTTTGGAGACGATCGAGCGAAACGGGCGGTTGCAGACTCAGATGATTGAGGATTTGCTGGACGTTTCCCGGATTGTGAGTGGCAAAGTGTGTTTGAAGCTGCGCCCCGTGGATTTGGTGCCGATTGTAGAAACCGCAGTCAAAGCGCTCGCCCCTGATGCTGAAGCTCGGGGAGTTGAATTGGCGACTTTTTATGGCGAAGGGGTGAGCTTGGTGAGGGGCGATGCTACTCGTTTGCAGCAGGTTGTGTGGAATTTGGTCTCGAATGCCATTAAGTTTACGCCACCGTCCGGTAGCGTGGAAATCAGGCTCTCGTTTGAGGGGGAACCGCGATCGGCTCCTAGTGCGATGTTGTCTCCGTCTCCGGTTCGCTCTGTGACGATCGCCGTTACCGATACAGGAATTGGCATCAGCAAGGAGTTTTTGCCCTTTGTGTTCGATCGCTTCCGCCAAGCTGACAGCAGTTCTACACGCAATTACGGCGGGCTGGGACTCGGATTGGCGATCGTCCGCCATCTCGTGGAACTCCACGGCGGCACTGTCTGGGCCCAAAGTCCCGGCCTGGGACTCGGCTCGACTTTTGCGGTGCGATTGCCGATCGATCGCAGGTAAAGAAGACAGTTGACAGTTGACAGTTGACAGTTGACAGTTGACAGTTGACAGTTGAAACCGCGCTTACACAGACAAAACCTATGCCAAGTGGTTGAAGAGTTTTGTGAATTCCATTTGGCGTATGCTTCTTAGAATCGCAAATTAAATAATGTCCACAAGTGTGTGGGATGGGCGTCCTGCCCGTCTTTCTGGACGGGCGGGATGCCCATCCCACAAGAACCATAAAATTGTAAGTTATTTAATTCTCATTCCCTAATTCTCTTGCCATTCTTGCAGGGCGATCGCAATTCCCTGTTTTAATCTGGGTTCGAGACTTTCCTGCTCGACTAAACTTGCTAATTGCTGTCGAACCTCTCCCCCACCCAGCCGTTTGAGTGCTGATAAACTATGCAGTCTGACGCTGTTATCGGCATCTGCCAACAGTTGAACCAACACATCTAAAGCTCTGATATCTCCTAATTGTCCTAACGCTAAAGCCAAAGATTGTTTGATTTGGGAAGACTGCACAGCGGGATGATTGCTCGAGAGCAAATCGATCGCAATTTCAGCAGCTTTGGCTTTTAATTCCAGCTTTTCCACTCGCCCGAAAACAGTGACAATCTCTTGACAAACAGCAGGATTCATGTTTTCAATTAATCGGTGTTCGCCGACAATTGGAATTGCAGAATTACTTGTCAATGTCTCGCCTTCCAAATCAGCAGCCGATCGCCAGATCAGCGCTTTTTGCAAATATTCTAAACCGGCAGTGGTTTCGCTCCAGCCGAGGGCGCGCACAGTTTCGATTTGCAATTCAAGGGGAGTTGCGGGCGATCGCAGCAATTCAAATAAAGCCGCCGCCGCCGCATCGGTTTTCAGTCGCCCAATTGCGATCGCCGCTTCCTGACAAACTTCTAAACGGATATCCCAAAGCAAAGGTTTGAGCAACTTAACTAAATCTAATTCTGCATCTAAATAGGCGCGCACTCCCAAAGCCCGCACGGCTTCTTTTCTGACTGCTGTCGCCGGATCTTTGAGTGCACCTACCAGTATTGGCGGAATCCGAGAGTCGTGAAAACTACTCAACGCCTCAATAGCGCAAGCACGCACCGCAACTTGAGAATCTGTGACTACACTCAACAGCGGTGCGATAATTTCGGGGCGCCGAATTTGGGCGAGGGCTGCTGTAGCAAACTGTCGCGAGTCTGGTTGTTGCAGGAGATTTGTCAGGGATTCGATCGCACTCGTGCCGAAATTTCCTAGGGTTTCCGCCGCAATTTGGCTCAATTCTTCATCGGAATTTTCGATTAATTTGACTAAAGCTTCCATCACTTCCGGGCGATTTCCTTCGGGATAGCCAGGCTTCACGAAGTTTCCGAGGATGCGGGCGGCAAACCAGCGGGGCTCTGTATCTGCATCTTCGTCTTCGAGCACAGCGATTAAAGGTGCGATCGCGGCATTTCCCAGATTGGGCAATACTTTAGCAATTTCCCAGCGGTCTTGAAAATCCCCCCATTCTAAGGCTGCGATTGCTAAACTGACACCTTGTTCTAAAATATGTGCTTCCGGCTGCTGACTGCCGTTTGCTGTCACTTGCTGCAAGCATTCCACTAAAAGAGGCCAGTTTTGGCGATCGGCAGCAGCCTGCGCTTGTTCTAAAATATTCGACATGATTTTAATTTAGCTTCAAGAAGGTAGATGACAGCTAGCGCAGAATGCGAGAGACTTTTCAGCAATCTTTTGCTACAATTATCAATTATTTAAGATTAATGTCAATCCATCACCATAGGTATAATGTAATTAAAGCATTAAATTCATGCACTTAAGTCATTTATGCCAATCTTTTATGAGGCCCCGTAGAATTCAGATCGCCCTGGCACACCCCTTAATAAGGGGGGAATAAGATTCTTCTCAAAGTCCCCCTTATTAAGGGGGATTTAGGGGGATCGAGATATGTGCAACGACCCATTAAATTGGTATTACCTCTTAAATTCTTCATTTGAAAAACCCAAATCGCAGTCAATCGCAACTTTTAGACAACCAAGATAAAAACAACCACACCCAACCGTAACATAATTATTTTTCCCAATTTCCAATTCCCAATTCCCAATTCTCCATGAAAAAAGCTCTCCTTTTAGTAAACCAGCACTCCCGCAAAGGTAAAAACCTGTTATCTCAAGCCACTGTAAAATTACAAGCACTTGGTTTTGACTTAATTGTAGAATCAACAAATCGCGCCGATCAAATTTCCGACACAATTCGGCGCCACCAAAATCAAGTCGAATTAGTCATCGTCGGCGGAGGCGACGGCACACTCAACTGCGCCATAGAAGGTTTGATAGACACTAAATTACCCTTAGGTATTTTGCCCATGGGAACTGCCAACGATTTAGCCCGCACTCTGAAAATTCCTACAGATTTATCCGCAGCTTGTCAATTAATTGCCAGCGGCAAAGTTCGGCTCATAGACTTAGGTTGGGTGAACGGCCAGCATTTTTTTAATGTAGCGAGTTTAGGATTGAGCGTGCAAATTACCCAGCGCCTGACTAAAGACGCCAAGCAGCGCTGGGGAGTTTTAGCTTATGCTTTTACCGCTTTGCAAACAATTTGGGAATCGCGACCGTTTAGAGCGCAAATTAATGTCAACAACCAATGTTTTAATGTTAAAACTATTCAAATAGCCATTGGCAACGGCCGCTATTACGGCGGCGGCATGACAGTTGCCGAAGATGCCACCATCGACGACAGGCGGCTCGATTTGTATAGTTTGGAGACAAAACATAGGTGGGAAATCATTGCTTTACTGCCAGCGATGAGACAAGGAAATCATAACAGTTGGCCAAACGTTCGCGCCTTGCACGCTCAAGAATTTGAGATCAATACTAGCAAGCGCCGTCCGATTAATACCGACGGTGAAATTACCACTCAAACGCCTGCAATATTTCGAGTCATTCCCCAAGCTTTAGCAGTTATAGCGCCCGCATAACATTCACAACTGATATATCAGTACGGGCTCTCCGGCCCGTTCCACAAGAGATTAATTTAACTTCCAGGCTAAGTGTCCAGTAAAATCATGTCCGCTCGATTATCATAGTAAAAAAGGTTCGTAGTGAGGACTTTAGTCCTTGACAGAAGAAGGACTAAAGTCCTCACTACAAACCCAGTTTTATTGTCGTCAGACAAATTAGGTACGTAGTTGCGCTTAAGCGCTCTTTATAAGATTAGGAATGAAAATTTAATAAATTAAGCAACGTTTTTCTCTCAATTATTGCCCGGAAAGTCGGCGGATCTGAAGATGCCGAATTTATTTAAATTTCATTCCTTAGGAAACAGTGCAAAGCTGGCAACTACGTACCTTCGCGCAAAAGAAAGTGCTGATTGCGAATAAAAAAACTGAGAATCAATAATCCCCTCCAGCGCCGTATTTCCAAGCTTCAACCAATCGGTGAAAATAGTATTGCTGCTGGGTTCCTAAATTTTTCACCTGCGGTTCTACCGCTTTCCCTAAAGGCTGCAATCCCGTATACATTCCTAAATTCACATAATGAACCATCCAATCGAGCAAATTAGCTATCCCCACCTGCGGAATAATTTTCATCACTAATCCGGGATGGCTAATTGCTGTTTTAAACAAAGTTTGCGACAAAGCCGGAAACAGAACGATATCCTGAAGAAAAGGCTTGAGCACTGGTTCTCCCAATTCTTCCATTATCCCAAATACCGCAGCCAAAAGTTGATTGATTTGATTGGGGTCTATTTTCTGATTCATCGCAGCACTCATCGAACGCTGAAACAACCAAGTAACTGATAGATTTGGTTGATACGGTTGCAAAAGTGCGAGGGAATTTTTGTCTAGACTTTCGCTGGTTAAAGCTTCGTCAATTCCAAAAGTCAAGCGTTTGAGGTGGCGCACCATTGCGCCGAAACCGCCGAAGCTGAGGGGCGATTGGCTGCCACTGCTGTCTCCGACTGGAAGTATCCGATTCCAAGGCATTTTTAGAGGGCTTTGGCGGTAGCAGGGAAAGAATCCGTAGAGTGCTCTTTGGAATTTTAACTGTTCGAGTTCGACGTTTTGATATTCGGGAAGCAAGCGCAAATAGTCTTCAAATAATGTTTCTAAACTAAATCTTTCTGTGTCGGCGTCTATATAGGTAAATAAGTAAGTCGTGCGCCCGTCTCTGGCGGGAAATGCTTCCCAAAAATATTGGCACTGATTTTGCATGGGGGTGAAGGATGCAAAGATATCGCCAGTGTCATTTTTGGGGTATCCTTGGGCGCAACTGCCGACTACTAAACATACGGCGTCGGGTTTTTTGCCTTGTCTGGCTTGGCGGACAATGGGCGAAAAATGTCCCATTGCGTCTAATAATAATCTGGTTGTAAATGCAGTGTTGAGATTTGGTGAATCGGTATTTTCTGATTCTACTATAACTCCGTTGGGGTGAATTGTGGCTGTTTTAAATGGTGTATTTTCAAATAGTTTTCCTCCGGAATGGAGAAATTTCTGTTTGAGGGTTTCGAGGAGGTAAATAGGGTCGATGCCAATGTTGAGTACGTCGCGAACCCAGATGTCGGGGGTGTTGCTAAAGCTGATGCGGGCTGGGTTGTATTCGGTGGCAATTGCTTTGTCTATTTCTGCAACTGAAAGCAAGTTTAGTTCTAAGAATGTGTCTAATTCTTTGCGTGAAATGTTCCATTCTTGTTCGCGCCCTCGCAGGATGCCGCGTTCGAGTAAGGCTACTCGCCAACCGCGTACTGCTAAGGCTGTACCGATTAATATTCCTAGGGTTGCGCCGCTGATAACTATGTCGAAGTCGAGGGTTTCTAGGGGTTGTTGGCTGTGTTTGACGGTTGCCGGTGTTGGGGCGGTGTTTTGTTTGAGGTTTTCCCAGAGTCGATCGACCTTTCGCAGGCCTCCAAGGGCGTCTCCCGGCACTTGGGAGAGAATTTTTTCGGTGAGGGACATGGGATTTTAATATTTAAGAGCGGTTAATTTTATCAGTTAAATTCGCGATCGGGTAGGGTGCGTCAGCTAGGAAGATTTTGCTGGCAAACCAACAATCTCAGGCTGACGCACGCCGGGAATCATCTCATTTCTGGTGGATTGCCACGACAAAAACAGTTTGTAGTGCACTCTCCCATTCGGCAGGATTTTCGGACTGAAGTCCGTACTACGAACCAATATTAGTGCGGTTATCTCGATCGCACGCGACATCAATAATGGTGCGTCAGCCTCAGACTTTGGGTGGTGATTCAAAATTTCACACCTGACGCACCCTACGAAAAAATTTTAGTGTAGAGGTAGCTTTCCTTTGGTCAACTGTCAACTGTCAACTGTCAACTGTTTAAGCACCCTACGATTTGTTATGTGGTTTAATCAGGTGCGTTTAATTCTTCAACTCGCAGCCGATCGCACAAAATTCGCTCGCACACAATAGCACCCGTCTCGGCACTCCTGCAAACTTCTAACTGAGCTTCCGGGAGCGCTTCAAACAAAAAACGTTCTCCCGGAAACACCGTCCGCTCAAAATACCAATTCGGAATATTTGTAATCCGAGCAATTTGCATTTGGCTAGTAGTATTGAGATACCAACACAAAATACGCGCATCACGTTCCGAAATTACCTGAGTAAGTGTCATATTCATGTTTTTAACTTGTTTGTGAAATTGTGCAAGGTATCTGTCACCAGCCTCAGTCTAATATATATCCGCTCGCCTGTCAAAATCAAATTTTTCCCGACATTCTTTAGATTAATTAATAATTAATTAATAAATTAATAAATAAATGTCCCTGAGGAAATAGTGGCGCCTTCCACTTGTTCCCAAGAAGGTGCAAAAGGCGGCAGTGCTAAAGTGCAAGATTTCCATCCTCCTCGCACTGGTGCGCCTAACAATTGACAGTGACCCACGGCACCTCTTTGCATCTTGTAGTGACCGCAAAATTTACACTTAGAAGTTTGATTGCAGCCGCGATCGCTAATTGCCTGATTGGGATTGCTAGGAATATTGTGGCGTTCGAGAGTCAGGGTTTCCATCAAGATCTTTTTTAAATCGTCACTCTCAAGTATGACAGCCGGATTTCAGTCGCTGCGTCTATCTTAAGGCTTAGTTCGTTACTTAAGTTTTATTAAGGGATCGATATAAAACCTATTATTTTTGACCTTATAAACCCAGGGAGCAATTTAATTTTGTTATTGTCGAATTGCTGGCTTTGGCTGGACGGGCGATCGCCTTAGCGCTGTGTATACCTCCTAAGACATAAGCTAATTATCCTCTCCTAACTTGCTGAACAAGTCGGCTAAAATTGTATTAGAAAACAAAAAACCTTCGGGATCGCTCAATCTTAAATTTCCCGAAAGCGGCAGTTTTTCACCTTCGGCTAAAGTGGCGATCGCCCCAGCATTCACAATTTCCACCAATCCCTGCCGCCAGTATGGCTGCAAGCAATGCCAAATGCGATCGACAGTTTGCTGAGTAAACTTTTCAGTCAGCGCCGACAGGCTAACTCCTGCTGCTAAACGGAAACCTAGCATCAGGGTTTCTAACAAAACGTCATTGTCTGAGACTTGAAAATTGGGTTCAATTGCTGGGTGAATATCGGTCTGGGTTTCCCCCCCCAGTTGGGCGGTAGCAGCAGAAGTTGTCTCGGAAAGATTTCGCACCCACTGATAATATTCTTGAGTTTTGCGAGGCCTTGTCAACCTCCGGCCTTCCACGTAACTCGCCGCCCCCATCCCCAAGCCGTAGTAAGGGCGATTTTCCCAATAAACGCGGTTGTGCTGACACTGATAGCCATCGCGAGCGTAATTGGAAATTTCGTAATGTTCGTAGCCAGCATCAGTCAGAATTTCCTGCGCTAAACGGTACATTTGAGCAGCAGTTTCATCGGCTGGTAGCGGCTGGGAACCTGCTTCAAAGTATCGCCCGAAAGCAGTTAAGGGTTCAACAATTAAGTCGTAACTCGACAGGTGAGTCGGGCTAATTGCTACCGCTGATTTTAGGGAAGCTTCCCATTGTTCTAAGGTTTGGTGCGGCAGTCCAGAAATGAGGTCTAAACTGAAATTGACAATCCCAGCCGATCGCACTATTTCTACTGCTTCCAAAATTTCTGCCACCGAGTGCGATCGCCCGCAAGCTTGCAGCAATTCATCCTGAAAAGCTTGCACTCCCAAACTAACTCGATTTACTCCCGCTGCGGCATATCCCCGCAACTGTTCTAAAGTAAACGTTCCAGGGTCAATTTCTATTGAAATTTCTGCCCCAGCAGCAATGCCAAATTTGCCGTCGAGAGTTTCTAAAATATGGCTCAATTGACTGACAGAAAGTAGCGAAGGCGTGCCACCACCAAAAAAAACTGTCTTTAGAGATGCGCCTAAATTTGGAGTTTCTTGAATTTCTTGACACAGTACGGCAACGTATTGGACAATTGTGCCGGAATTTTCGCCATTTTTGCGATCGCCGACGACAAAAACCGGAAAGTCGCAGTAGTAACAGCGGCGGCGACAAAAAGGTACGTGCAGGTAAGCTGAACTGGGAATGCCGAAATTTGACACCTGCCCACTTTTTGGGAATTCAAATGTTAAATAATCTGTGGTATGGTTCATTACATTTCCAGCCAAAAGTGCAACTTCAAATCTAAAGTTTTAATTAAACAGTGATAAATAATTATGTATATTATGACATTTTCTTAGCAATAACGCACTGCTAACGATGGCGTCGGGCCCCGCAAGCTACGCCTATTTTAGCTCGATATCCTAGCGATGGCGACGGGCAGCAATTCCCGAACACTTGGCAGGGCGGTCTATTGGCACCTCATGTCTGCCCGTGAAGGGGCGCGATCGATGTCCCGAAGCACGGGTAGCGTATCCCTGTTTACACTACAGGCGTGAAATATAAGTTCATAAAAATTGGTGAGTAAAGATAGCGATATCCGATCGCAACTACGAAAAAACTATCAGCACTCGAAAGATATAATGTAAACACATTCATTAACCTAGAACTAATGCTAGACGCAATCATAATTATCTCATTCATAATTGCAGGCGGAGGAATCGGCTATTACGGAGTCGAGTTACTGCCAAACAACCTGCTGGAGCAAGTTACAAATATACAAGGCCTAAGTTCGGTACTGGGCTCGTTTGGAGCATTAATCGGCTTCGTGTTGGGATTAGTGGCTCAAACAACCTACCGGCGCGTAGAAAAGCAAGTCCGCGATATGCCGGTGGAAATGCTGCTGACAAGGGCTATAGGCTTAATCATCGGGTTGCTAGTCGCCAACTTAATGCTGGCTCCGCTGTTCCTGCTGCCAATTCCCCGCGAGTTCGGCTTCATCAAACCCCTAGTCGCAGTATTGGGCAGCGTCATGTTCGGCTTCACAGGCGTCAGTTTGACAGACACCCACGGCCGCGCTTTCCTGCGACTGATCAACCCCAAAAGCTTAGACACCACAGTGTTGATAGGCGAAGGTAATTTCAAGCCAACAAGTGCCAAAGTTGTCGATACAAGCTGCATTATTGACGGCCGGATTGAAAACCTGCTAGAAACAGGCTTTCTCGAAGGTCAAATTATCATCCCGCAATTCGTGCTGCAAGAACTGCAACTGATAGCTGATTCCGCCAACGATCAAAAGCGAGTGCGCGGGCGTCGCGGCTTAGATATTCTCAACCGCATCAAAGAAACATATCCAGAACGGATTCAAATTCACTCGGCTGACTACGAAGAGATTGCCACAGTCGATGCTAAATTAGTCCGATTTGCTTTGGATATCGACGGCATTTTGCTCACCAACGATTACAACTTGTCGAAAGTAGCTACCGTTCAAAAACTGCCCGTTTTAAATATCAACGATTTGACTCATGCAGTGCGCCCGACTTATTTGCCGGGAGATACGATCGAACTAAAAATCCGCAAAGAAGGCAAAGAACCGTCTCAGGGAATCGGTTACTTGGATGACGGCACAATGGTTGTCGTAGAAGCAGGTAGCAGCTACGTCGGCGCCGAAGCCCGAGTCGTAGTCACTAGCGCCTTGCAAACTAGCGCGGGCCGCATGATTTTTGCCCGCCCTCAAGAGTCAGTTATTGCTTGAAACTGAGAAACAATGACCAGAGGAATTAGGATTAAATATTGCGATCGCTGTTCCCAATCTGCCCCGATTCTCTACCGCGCCCGGTATGACGAGTCGGGGCAGTGGTTTTTTCTGTGTCTTAACTGTTGGGAATTGGTAAGCAAAAACAATGCTTTGTACTTCTACGGCGGCACTTGGAAAGCCAGCAAGAAGAAATAAAGTTTGTAGTGAGGACTTTAGTCCGCTGTTTGTAGTGAGGACTTTAGTCCGCCCTCTGCCGTTTAGTCGATCGGGACTAAAGTCCTTACTACGAACAATTTTGATAAACTAGAGTAATATCGCATCTTCATACAATGCCTCGATCGCACAGCTAAAATCAACACTCGCCAACTGAACTTCTTGCCCTTGAGTGTAAGGATAAAGCACCCACAAACCCTCTGCATTCCGGCGAAAACACTCTACACTAACTCTTTCTTGATTGATTAACACATACTCTTGCAAAATTTCAGAAGTGCGGTAATCTGCAAATTTCTCGCCTCTGTCAAAAGCCGCTGTTGTCGGCGATAAAACTTCCACAATTAAGCGCGGGTAGATAATGAAATCTTCAGCAGTATTTCTGTCCCGTTCATCACAAGTCACCGCTACATCGGGATAGTAATAACAATTTGCTGCCTCAATCCGAACTTTTACGTCTGCCACGTAAGGCATACAACCACTTCCCCGCAGATGGTTTCTTAACAAAATTGCTGCATTGAGACTAATGGTGGCGTGAGCTTTGCTGGTTCCTGCCATGGCATAGATTTCACCTTGTCTGTACTCGTGTTTGATGGGGCTGACTTTCTCGCCTGCTAAATAGTCTTCGGGGGAGACGTAGGTGTCGCTTTTACTTGCAACCATATAATTTTGAGGTGGGTGAGGATTACACAATTATAGCTCGTCGATGCGCGATCGCTCAGAATACCAGGCGGTTGAAACGGCGTCTGTACAAACTCTCATCCCAACCCAGAAGGGTTGAAGAGCGGTTAAAATTAGCAGAAAGAATTGGTTTAAAGCCTATCCCTTATAAGGAGAAATAAAAAGAAAACTATTTATTACTCCAATCCTCTTCCTTCTAGGTCAACTGATGTCCTAGGTTAACCATTCGACTACGTTCACGGCAAGCTGTCAACTGTCAACTGTAGACAAGATTGCATAAGTCTTCGATCGATCCTGCAACCGCAGATGTCAGACAGATAAACACAGGTAAACGCAGATAATTTCAGGGTGTTTTCCGATTTTTGCAAGAGGTCTTGTCAACTGTCAACTGTCAACTGTCAACTGAGTCCCTCCCTCGGGCATCATTTGACCCTTTGGTGATTTGCACCGCAGTCAGCTATTTTAAAAATGTCAGAGAATATTTCCATCAATATTAATAGCAATGCTCAATAAATCGTAAAGTTTTATACTCTCCGATCGCACCCTGTACGTTACCAAAAAGAATTGGTTGCAAGCCCGCCCGCTTTTTTGGGAGAAATTACGATCGGACTATTCATTACTCCAATCCTCCGACTTAAGGGTAGAGGTTACTCTCAAACTGTCAACTGTCCACTGTCAACTGTCCACTGTCAACTGTTAAAGCGTGTTTGGGGTTTGTTACGAAAAATAAATGTTCCAATCATTGACAACTGCTATCTCTATAGATACGATTCACTTAGCGATCGCTAAAATTTCAGATTTCAAAAGATGCTGTTTAACTCCACATTATTTTTGGTCTTTTTGGTGGTGGTGGTGTATGTCTATTACTTGCTGACACCGCAATACCGACGTTGGTTTTTGTTATTGGCTAGCTACTGCTTTTATTGGGTGTGGAGCGTACCTTACTCACTCCTAATGGTTTTATATACCCTGCTAGCTTATATAACAGCTCGCATTATAGAGTCATCAACTAAAAATCGAGATAAAACTACGGCGTTAATTAGTTTCTTGGTTGTAGTTATAAGCACTCTCTGCGTTTTCAAATACGCAAACTTTTTTTCGGCTTCGGCACACTCCCTGTTGGGATTTTATCCTTGGCCTAAACTAAATCTACTATTGCCTCTGGGTATTTCTTTTTACACATTCCAGACGATCGGTTACATAGTCGATGTCTACAAGGGCGTTACACCTGCTCAAAAGTCATTTCTCGACTTAGCACTGTACGTCATTTTCTTCCCTAATCTGGTTGCTGGCCCGATCGTCCGCGCGAAGGTTCTCATGCCCCAGTTGACCTGCGAGTCAGCGGTAGACTGGGTTCAGATCCGCAGCGGCATTGCCCAAATCATCTGGGGGATGCTGAAAAAAGTTTATATAGCTGACCCGATGGCATCAATTACCAGTGAGGCTTTTAGTGGGCCCCAGAGCGTTTCCGGGTTGGGGTTGTTACTAGCTACGTTCGCCTTTACAGTTCAAGTCTACTGCGACTTTTCTGGTTATTCAGATATGGCGATCGGTTCTGCCCGCCTATTCGGTATAGAACTGCCGAAAAATTTTGACAGGCCTTATCTGGCCTACAGCATTACTGATTTCTGGCGCCGCTGGCATATTTCACTGTCAAATTGGCTGCGCGACTATCTTTACATTCCCCTGGGTGGCAACCGCCAGGGCCAACTCCGTACCTATGCAAACTTAATGCTGACGATGCTGTTGGGAGGGCTCTGGCACGGTGCTGGATGGAACTGGGTTGCTTGGGGAGGTTTGCAAGGGGCAATGCTGTCAATGGAAAGAGCGTTTGGACTCTCCTCTGCACCTAAGTCGAAAGCCAGTTATTTCCTGCGGTGGCTGTTGACCTTTTTTGTAATTTGTACTTCTTGGGTACTCTTTGCATCATCTGATTTGAACAGTGCGGGTGTGGTATTTCAGCGGATATTGACTTTTGCTGATGGCCGGATACCTATTGACTATCGCCCGATATTCTACCTGGCGCTAGTTTTGCTAGCTCAATGGGGGGATGTGAAGCAACGATGGATGAGTTGGGCTCAGATGCACCCAAATTTGCTCAAGTGGATTGTTTGTACGATCGCAATTGCGCTGATATTTACCTTTGCCGGCGCCTCAAGTTCAAATTTCATTTACTTCCAGTTCTAATCGGATCGATCAGTTATGCTCCCAATATTTAATGACCAAGCACTTTCCCATATAAAAACCGCATTTCGCCGCACCACCGCAGACTTGTCAAAGCTATTGTTAGCAGCTTTATTATTGGAAGGAATGCTGCAAGTTATTGCTCCTGAGTACAAAAATAACGTTTACGATCGCCAATTTACAGGAGGTCGTCCCATCGCGATGAGCAGTGCGGGAAATCGCGGCCCCCTGCTGCCGGTTCAGAAACCCCCTGGCGAAGTGCGAATCCTCGGGATGGGGGATTCAACAACATTTGGGACTGGGATTGGTGCAGAAGATACTTGGCCAGCTCAACTAGCAACTGTTTTTCAGAAAAATGGTGCCAAAGCAACCTATATCAACAGCGCTATAGAAGGTTATACGGTCAAAGAAATTAACTATGTTTATCGCAACCAGTGGTCGGCCTACAAACCAGATATAGTAGTGCTGGCTGTAGACAACAACATGGTCTCAATGACGTGGTTTCGCCGCGAGGACAAAGGTGCGCCGAAAAACCCCTATCTAGAGCCTGCCCCTCAATCCAAACTGGACAATTTGAAAAACGGATTAAAACAAGTTACTCACGTCTTAGCTTCTCCTTCCTGGCTGAGAATCAACTCCCAAAAATGCTTGTACTTGCTAGGTTTATCAAATAACAACATCAACCCGGAAGTTCCTTTGGGCGCAACGGTAGCCTCTGGCTGGAAGCAGGCTAATGTACCTCCAGATCTCCCCGATCGCGTTTGGAAGCAGTTTGAAGAAGATTTGAGCGTACTCCGAGACTCCGTTGCTGCTGACGGTCGATCGCTCGTTGTAGTTTACTTACCTGCTCGCTTTATTGCTTTTGACGGGTTTTTTGACAACGAGCAGCGAGTGCCAAAAAATCGGCTGACTATCGACGCGGGCAAGCGACTTGGGGAAATTAGTCAGTCACTCGGTGTAGCCTATCTCGATGGTACCGAACCAGTTCGTCGGGGTCGATCGCAAATTGCCGAAAAAGAAGGTCGTTCTGCTCCGATGTACATTAAGTTTGATAGTGTCCACCTTGATAAAGATGGCAATCAAGCTGTTGCTGAAGGGTTGTTCGATCTTGTTAGCAAATCTGAAAAAGCTCGATAAAATCTATCTGTAGTTTTGAATGGTTTGTAGTGCGGACTTCAGTCCGCCACCGGAGAGCGGACTGAAGTCCGCACTACGAACTTTACTTATTGGGGTTAATCGATCGCTAGTTTTAACGCCGGCGCGGGGCCGGAAGCCTCGCACTATTTGACGGTTGCGGTTTTTCTTGCAGCTTCATCGTCAAACTCACCCGCTTTAACTTTTCATTCACCTCCAAAACCCGCACTTTCACAACTTGTCCGACTTTCACAATCTGTTTTGGATCGTCCACAAAGCGATCGGCTAATTGAGAAATATGAACCAAACCATCTTGGTGCACTCCCACATCTACAAAGGCTCCAAAGTTAGCTACATTCGTGATGATGCCTTCCAATTCCATCCCAACTTGCAAGTCGGAGATTTCGTTAATTCCGGCTTGGAAAGTCGCATATTTAAACTCGGCGCGCGGGTCTCTTCCCGGTTTTTCTAGTTCGGAAATAATGTCTCGGAGTGTTGGTTCTCCGACTTTTTCGGTGACATATTTCTTGATATCTACAGTCTTGACTTTTGCCGATATTTGTGTTATTTCGGTCAGCGGCAAACTTAAATCTTTGGCGATCGCCTGGACAACCGGATAACTTTCAGGATGAACTGCTGTATTGTCCAGCGGGTTTTCGCCGCCGCGAATGCGAAGAAATCCGGCTGCTTGTTCAAAAGCTTTTGGCCCGAGTTTGGGAACTTTTAAGAGTTGGCGGCGATTTTTAAAGGCGCCGTTTTCGTTGCGATAATTGACGATATTTTTGGCAACTGTTGCTGTCATTCCCGATACAAATGTCAGCAGTTCTTTGGAGGCTGTGTTTAAGTCAACTCCGACATAGTTAACGCAGCTTTCGACTGTTTCGTCGAGTTTCTTTTTGAGCAGTTTTTGGTCAACGTCGTGCTGGTATTGGCCGACTCCGATCGATTTCGGGTCTATTTTGACAAGTTCGGCTAAGGGATCTTGCAAGCGCCTACCGATGCTGACTGCACCCCTGACGGTGATGTCGAGATCTGGAAATTCGGCGATCGCCACATCACTCGCTGAATAGATAGATGCGCCGGATTCGTTCACCATAACTTTAATCGGTTTTTTGTCCATATCTGCCAAAACTTCCGACACAAAGTCGTCGGTTTCGCGGGAAGCTGTACCGTTGCCGATCGCAATTAATTCAATTTTATATTTTTCAATCAAATGCTTGACAATTTTACCAGCTTGTTGTCTCTGGCCTGGAGCTTGGTGGGGGAAAATAGCTTGATATTCCAAAAACTGCCCGGTTTCGTCGAGGGCGGAAACTTTGCACCCGGTGCGAAATCCCGGATCGATCGCGAGTGTGGGTTTCATGCCCGCCGGTGCCGAGAGCAGCAACTCGCGGAGGTTGGTTTCAAAGGTGGTGATGGACTCGATATCAGCCTCGGCTTTGTGGTGCGATCGCACTTCCGTCATCAGCGAAGTCTTCATCAGGCGGTTGAAAGCATCCTTCAAGGTCGATCGATAAAACTCTTTAACTTCAGGTATCCTAGTTTTAATTTCCTGAGATTCCAAATAACCCATCACCGCCGATTCATCAAAGGCTAAGTCTAAATCTAAAACCCCCTCCGTTTCCCCGCGAAACAAAGCTAACATATTGTGCGACTGAACATTTCTCGCTGCAATTTGGTAATTGCGGTACATTTCAAATTTCGTAGTTCCTTCCGGAAAATCCTCTTTAATTTTCGAGACAAAAACCCCCGTCTTCATCAAAAAATCTCGCAAATAAGCTCGGTATTCAGCTTTTTCCGAAACCGCCTCCGCCAAAATATCCCCAGCACCTTTGACAGCTTCTTCTGTTGTCTTGACTCCCTTTTCTTCCGAAATATATTTAGCAGCTTCCGCTTCGATATCGGCTGGTTTAGCAGTCGGCAAATTCAGAGACTTAATAAATTCTGCCAGCGGTTCTAAACCTTTTTCTCTAGCAATTGTCGCCCGCGTCCGCCGCTTGGGTTTGTAAGGCAGATAAAGGTCTTCGAGTTCATTTTTTTGCAAGCACGACTCAATTTTGGCTTGCAATTCGGGCGTAAGTTTGCCCTGGGAGGCGATCGTCTCTAAAATCGACTTTTTGCGGTCTTCAATTTCCGTCAAATAGGTGAAGCGATCGGAAATATCCCGCAACTGAATTTCGTTCAGCAAATCGGTGCGTTCTTTGCGGTAGCGCGCAATAAACGGAATAGTTGCGCCCTCCGCGAAAAGTTCCAGAGCATTGTTGACTTGGGAAAGATTGATCGCAAGTTCTTGAGCAATCAGTTGGGGAATGTTGAGCATAGTACAGAAGTTCGAGTCAATTACTGGCGGTTAATAAATTATTTATGAGTTCTGCGAATTAAGAAGGAAATGAACCGCAGACGTGCAGGGGACACAGAGGAGGAAATGAGATAAATAAGAGTTTGAGAAGGTTCGATCGATCGCCCTATAGCTATCCTAAATCATTTGTGAACTTCTTCTTACTCCCTCCCCTTACTAAGGGGAGGGTTGGGGTGGGGTAAAAAATCTACGACTCATTTAGGATCGCCCTAGCAGTATTAAAATAATGTTAGCATAAATGCAGTCATTTCTCAATATTATATGTTTCCTTTTAAATATCCAGTGCCGCAAAGCGATCCGCCGCGATCGCCCAGAGAAACGCTGCCGACAATGTACGATTTACCTAGCGAAGATCCGGAGGAACCTGGTTTGCCAGACGAATTTCACGATTTGCAGCCGCAGTTGTTAACCCTGGCGTTTCGCCCTCACAATTATCAGGCTTCTGAGATATTTAGCGGCACTGACATGAACCTGTATTATGACGTGCAGCACACTCTGTGGCACAAGCGCCCGGATTGGTTTGGAGTGGTGGGAGTTCCGAGACTTTACAATCAATCCGAACTGCGGATGAGTTACGTTACTTGGCAGGAAGGCGTGAATCCTTTTGTAATTGTGGAACTGCTTTCGCCGGGAACCGAAAAAGAAGATTTAGGCGCAAATATCGATGAGGAAAAGTTGCCAATTCAGCCGAATAATGTGGGTAACGCGCAAGTTTTACAGGCTGATACAAATGAGAAACCGCCCAGTAAATGGGAAGTTTACGAGCAGATTTTGCGGGTTCCTATTTATGCCGTTTTCAGCCGCTATACTAACAGGTTGCGAGTGTTTGCATTGAATGCCGGACACTATCAAGAATTAGAATTATCTGACTCGCGAGTGTGGATTCCGGATCTAGGTTTGGGCTTGGGTTTGTGGCAAGGGGAGTTTCAGGGAATCGATCGCCTGTGGTTGCGCTGGTATGATGTTGATGGCAACTGGATTCTGACAGAAGCGGAACAGCAACGGCAGCGTGCTGATTCAGCGGAAGCTCAATTGCAGTCTTTAATTCAGCGGTTGCGGGAATCTGGCATCGATCCCGATCGATTTTTAAACCGTTAGAAAAAACGTATAGCGCTTCTCAGAAAGATAAGGTACGTTGTTGGGCTTCAGCCCTCTTAGAGGTTGAAACCGCCTCTAGACAAACAAAGTCCACCTCCGTTTTTCAACCGTTAGAAAAGACGGCGGTTGAAACCGCGTCTACACAGACAAAGTCCACCTCCGTGGTGTAAAGAAAATAACGTATAGCGGTTCTCAGAAAGATTCGCGGACGTTGTTGGGCTTCAGCCCTCTTAGCGGTTTCAACCGCCCGATTTTCTTGTTTCTTGCTGACACAATTTACCAAGAATAATGGGTTTAAAGCCTCCTCCTTCTATGGGTAATAAAACAAAATTATTCACTGTTTTAATCCTATTCCTTCTAGGTAGAGGTCGATCTAAAACTGTCAACTGTCAACTGTCAACTGTCAACTGTCAACTGTTGAACGTAAATCCATCTGCATAAGGTGACTGATGCAAATAAGCCTTACCAGCAGAACCGAAAAGTTGCAACTTGCCCGCAATCACCGATCGCATAGCAGCAATTGCCTTTTCCATAACTTCCAACAAATCCGGATCCGACAAAGAATTGCTAGTTTTCAAAACCTCCATATAAGCATCGCGAACTTCCGTATTTACATTAAATTTAGACACACCTAATGCAATAGATTGATTAATCGTGGATTCCGGCAAACCGCTAGCACCGTGCAGCACTAACGGCACCGAAACAGAAGCCCGGATTTTTGCCAAACGCGGAAAATCGAGTTTCGGTTCGCTGAAATATTTACCGTGAACGTTGCCAATTGTTACCGCCAAAAAATCCACCTTAGTTGCTGCAATAAAATCTACAGCTTCCACCGGATCCGTCATCTTTGCCGCTTTTTCTTCAATTGTCAAACCGTCTTCCGTGCCGCTAATTCTGCCGATTTCCGCTTCAACTACCGCACCGTTAGCGTGGGATAGCTGAGTCATTTCGCGAGTAAATATCAAGTTTTGTTCGTAAGACAAAGGAGAACCGTCAGCCATGATGGACTTGATACCGGCGGCGAGGGCGAGGTGAATGTCTTTTTCTGAGGTGCTGTGATCTAAGTGTACTGCGATCGGCACTACAGACTTGCGCGCTGCTTCCATGCAAAGCGCGACTAAAGGCGATTTTCCGTATTTAAGGGCGCTGGGATGAAGTTGCAACATCGCAGGACTTTGCAGCGCTTCGGCGGCATCGATGACGGCTTTTACTCCTTCGAGATTGTACACGTTAAAAGCGCCGATCGCGTAAGCATTTCTCCGGGCTGTGTTCAGCAATTCGCTAGTTGAGGCGAGCATAAGTACCTGGCTTAAAAACTTGTCAGTTGTCAGTTGTCATATCATGTCCGGTCGATTACTATAACAAAAAAAGGTTCGTAGTGCGGACTTCAGTCCGCAATATGCTGCGGACTGAAGTCCGCACTACGAACCGATATTATCGCGGTCAATCGACCGGACACGATATCATTAGTCATCAGTCATTAGTCATCAGTCATTAGTTAACTGTCAACTGTCAACTGATTAACGCTATCAACTATTTTTGTGTATTACCAGCGTGCAAACCGCACTCTTTCATCGTCGATTCTTCCCACCACCAACGACCCTCGCGTTCGAGTTGGTTTGGCAATACTGGTTTCGTACAAGGTTCGCAACCAATGCTAACAAAACCGCGTTCGTGCAACTTGTTGTAAGGCACTTCCAAAGCGCGAATATAATCCCAAACCTCTGCCGAAGACCAGTTTGCTAAGGGGTTGAATTTAATTAATTCATGGTCTGGAGTTGAAAAAGCACCGTCAGCTTCAATCACCGGAATACCGTTGCGGGTACTGGGACTTTGGTCTTTGCGCTGACCGGTAATCCAAGCATCGAGAGTATTCAATTTGCGGCGAAGCGGTTTAACTTTCCGCACGCCGCAGCATTCTTTGTGACCGTCTTCATAAAAACTAAACAATCCCTTTTCATCTACTAGGGCTTGTACTTCTGCTGCATCGGGAAACATTACTTCTAATTTAATGCCGTAATGTTTTCTAACTCGCTCCAGAAACTCATAGGTTTCTGAGTGCAACCGTCCCGTATCTAGGGTGAAAACGCGGAAGTTTTTAGTAATTTTTGATGCCATGTCGATCAGAACTACATCTTCGGCACCGCTGAAAGAAATTGAAATATTGTCAAAATTGTCAAGGGCAAATTTGAGAATTTCTAGCGGTGTTTTTTGACTGTATTCTGCTTCCAGGGCGGCTATGTTGAGATTCTTCTGAGTGGCAACCATATTTTTGCGCGATCGGTGTTCTTTTTTTCTAACTCTTGATTATAGCCGATCGCAGTATCTATCTCACGGATTAATTTTACTGCATCTTGCGACAGTCTTTTCGGCTGTGCGATCGGGATCGAGGATGGCGATCGCCCGTTTGTCGCAATTTCGGTCAAGCCAAAACTCTTATACCGGGGAAAATATCACTATCGCGCCGTCAATGAGCACTGATATCACCTCCGCTCGATCTACCACTATAAAACAGGTTTGTAGTGAGGACTTTAGTCCGCATGAATTTTTGCGGACAGGTTTGTAGTGAGGACTTTAGTCCGCATGAATTTTTGCGGACTAAAGTCCTCACTACAAACTGATTAGTCGCAATCATTACGACAAACTTTCCATTTCTTTCTGCCACTTTTTCAATAAAACTTCCCGCTCTTTTTGTTCCTGAGGTTCCGGCATTCTCAAGCCATTTGTAGAATCATATTTGCCGTAATACTGCGACATTCCCTGAAAAGATTTAGTCCCCTCATTGGGCATGATTTTTTTCTGTTTTAGCCACTTTTCGCAAGAACTTTGCCACATGAAAACGCGATCGTGCACTTCGCCACCTAGTTTTCTGATGCGCTTAACAGACAGTTCTTTTTTGACAAACAACAGCCGATCGCTCTCTTTGGTACGCTTAATCAAGCGAATTTCGGCGCCTGTACCCCGGAAAAACTCGATCGCGCAATAGCCCTCCAACTGAAAAATGCAAACTTCCGTTGGAGGATTGCCGTCTTCCGGTAAGATATCCACATCAAAGGGCAACTGGTAGCCGATCGCGCTTACAGACGACTGCGGCAACAGCAAGCGCACCCGCTGAATGCGATCGCTATAATTGGCCCAAAAATCGCGCCGCTCCTCCAACTGCTTAATATCCGCATCAGACAGCCGCAGCATCCGCGCCACCAAATCGATTGTTTTTTGGAAATAACTGTAATTTAGTCCGCCAATCCATCGCCTCAGCGACTCTTGGGCGGGAGTCGAAAGTAACTGCAATTTCGGATAATATTCGTCTCGCACCCACTCCACCAATTTCGGCCGTTGATTTTTGAGAATATCGCTCGAAATTTTAACTAACAACTCTTCAACTGCTGCAAGTTGCGGCGCTGGTGGCATTTCCTTCAAGCATCGCAGCAGCCATTCTACGCCTGACAAATCGGCAACCTGATTTTTGGCAAAAATTCCGGCAAGGTGTGGCCCGGCGCGATCGACTGCGGGGATAGTTGCGGGTAACTGAGCTTTTTTTAACAGTTCTACGGGGGTTTTTAGGTATTGCCAACTCAGTTTTGCTAGCTCGTAATCTGGTAAATCGCGGGTCAGTATTTTAATGATTTGTACTGGCAAAGCATCGGTACCAGTCGCTGTATTGGCAAAGTCGGCAAAGCACTCTACCAAAGCTGGATCGAGGGCGGGAGCATTGCTAGAAACAGGATTTTCTAACTGGTGGCTGTAATGCAGCGCCAAACGCCACAACAACTGCTGTTTCAGGCGCACATTGTTCTGAGCGGCCAGCCAAATAGCTTGAGATATCTCTCTGGTGCGATCGGGATTTTTCAGATCCCATTGAGATTTAGCCCAGAGACAATAAGTCCATTCTAGAGGAGTAATACTGTCCGCTCGATCGCCCTCAATATCTGCTATAATTTCTGCCATCCCTCGCAAAAAACCTGCTTTCACTTCGCTAATATTTGGCTTGCTTTTCTGTGCAAAGCTTCCCGCAGTTTTTGTTTTTTCTGGCAGCCGCTGGCTGGGATTTTCAGGTAGTTGAATTTGGCGAAACTGAACGCTCATATTTATAATTTGTTTCCGATAAAGTTGCTGCAATAGCCATTATGCAATTTTTGACCGAAAAGAATTGGTTTAAAGCCTCTCCCTGAGCGGGAGAAATTCAAAGAAGGCGATCTATCAATCCAATCTTCTTCCTTCCATGTAGAAGTCGCTGTCAACTTTCAACTGTAAGTAAGGTGCGTCGCTCATCGATAGTCGATTTTTATTTGTGATGCTTGGTGGCGAGGCACCCTACAACTGAAAGAGGGCGTGCCCGCACCATCCACGGCCCCTACAACTGTCAACTGCCAACCAACTATTGTAAAGAAATCTCTTGCAAGTGCGCGATCGAACGCAATTGAAAACCCAGTTAATTGGGTCGCCCGCGCGTCATTCCTGTGATTGTCATATTTTACACAATTTCCGATATTGAGGGAAGGTACGACTGGGAAAACTATCTGGTGTTAGGCGTTATTCTCTCTTTCGGCAGAAGTCAAGCTAGCTTTTCCGTGGCGCAGTAGCCCTGTAAACTCAAAAAAGAAGCACAAAAGTGCGTTAGCGAAGCCCTCGAAGAGGATCGCCCTGCCTGACAATCTCCCTCCCAGGTAGCATAGACTAAACTTGTAAATTGTTATTAAATTTAATTGTGCGCGACAGTAACTTAAAAGTTAAGAGAAGTTGCTAACACTACCTAGTGTAACAATCCTCAATCGCGTAGGAAATTTTACAGTAAATAAAACTAGAAGGTTTGTGATGAGAATTGCCCAAATTGCTCCCCTATTCGAGCGAGTTCCGCCCCCAGCTTACGGAGGAATTGAACTGGTGGTCAGCCTCTTGACCGAAGAATTAGTCAGAAGGGGACATGAAGTCACCTTATTTGCCTCCGGCGATTCAATTACTTCTGCTACTTTAGAATCAGTTCACCCCAGAGCGCTGCGTCTCGATCCCACCGTTAAAGAATACGGCATTTACGATATGATGCAACTGAGCAAAGTATATGGAAAAGCCGGAGAATTTGATATCATTCATTCCCACGTAGGCTGCACAGCTTTGTCTTACTCGCACTTAGTAAAAACGCCCACAGTTCACACCCTCCACGGCATTTTTACCCCAGACAACGAGAAGATGTTTAGCTTGGCCCGCACTCAGCCCTATGTAAGTATTTCTAACTCTCAGCGGGAAGATAGATTAAATCTCAACTACATCGCCACAGTTTATAACGGCATCGATCCGGTGACTTACGAATTTCACCCGCAGCCCGAAAATCCTCCTTATTTAGCTTTTCTAGGTCGCATTTCGCCGGAAAAAGGTGCTCATTTAGCCATAGGAATTGCTAAGGCTTCCGGTTGGCATTTAAAGATGGCAGGCAAAATTGATACTGTCGATCGCGAATATTTCGAGCAAGAAATTAAGCCGCACATTGACGGCGAGCAAGTAGAATATTTAGGCGAAGCTAACCACGCTCAAAAAAGCGTGCTGATGGGCGGTGCAGTCGCCACATTATTTCCGATTACTTGGCGCGAACCTTTCGGGTTAGTCATGATTGAGTCCATGGCAACGGGAACGCCCGTAATTGCCATGAAATTAGGCTCGACTTCCGAAGTTATTGTTCACGGAAAAACTGGTTTTCTGTGCGAAAGCGTGGCAGAATGTATCGCCGCCATCGAACCCGCCCGACAACTCGATCGCAGCGCTTGTCGCCAACACGCGATCGATCGCTTCAGCGTTAAAACAATGGTCGATGGCTATGAAGCAGTTTACCGACAAATTTTAAAAGAGCGATTTTCTCAAAATGGTCACGCGCATCATTTGACAGAATTTGAACTGCGTAGCAGATAGCTGCTTAAACAGTTGACAGTTGACAGTTGACAGTTGACAGCGAAGTGATAAGAACGGAGATTTAAACTCCGTTCTTATCACAATCTGCCGACCTGAGTAAAGGCTTCAAACCCGGCTATTCGGTGAGGACAAATTAAACCCACGGTTGACAAATCCAAAATTTACGCACAATACTCAATTCACGGGTCTTTTTACGAAAATATTCTATTTCTGTGTGACGAATGTTATCGTTTTAGCTGTGGGATGGCAGAAGGAAGAATATCAATCCCGCGTGATTTATTGTAGGGAGACGAGACTGCCGTCTCCGACTTTGCTATAATTTCAATGCAGCCAAAATTGATATCACTTATATTTTCTATTTTAAGAAAAGTTGATTTTATTTTATCAACCTAACTATTAGTTAGCAGGAGGGGATAAAAATGGTAGTATAAGAATAGTGAAGCATTACATTAGGGTGCTTCGCCTCAAAATTTAATGCCAAAAAGTCAAGAGTCAAAAGCTCAAGAAAATTAAACTTTTGAAAGCTGGGAATCCACTTTTTGTAAAAATGACCGATACCTATGAACTAGAAGGAAAAACATTTGTCGCCGCTGCGGAATTACCCGTAACCGAGTGGCCTTGCGCGATCGCCGATCGACCTCAACCAACACTCACCCTCAAAGATGATGATTTATTCCTGATTACTGACACCCTCGGCAACATCTCAGGCTGCTTAGAAGACGACAGCGTGGCCAGCCTCGGATTGTTTTGCCACGATACGCGCTTCCTCAGCCGCCTAGAATTGCAAATAGAAGGGCGATCGCCAATTTTGCTCAGCAGCAACGCCGAAAAAGGCTACCTGCAAACAGTTTTGTGCTCCAATCCCCGCATTGACGAGCGCATCGGCGCCGAAACTATCGGCATCAGGCGAGAAATGGTGCTCAACGGCGGTTTGTTTGAAGAAATAGAAATCACCAACTTCACCACAAAACCAGTCAGCTTTGAAATAAGTCTCAGCTTCAGCTCAGATTTCTTAGACTTATTTGAAGTCCGGGGTTACGGCCGCTCCCAGCGCGGGAAACTCCTGCGCCTGGTGCCCCAAAAAACCGACGGAGCATCCCCCAGCGAATTTGCAGGCAAAGCAGCTTTTCCTGACGCTGCAAACGGCAATAGCCACGGTGAAAATCCGGCAGTAGAAAACCCAAATGTGCCAATTCAAGAATCAGCAAAAAACCCGATCGGCGATCGAGCGATCGCCCCATATCCTTTCTGCGATCTTCAACAAGATTTAACCCTTGCCTACCAAGGTTTAGACGGCTTAGTAATGGAATCTCGGATCGAGTTTTACAACCAGCCACCATCACTGTTTCAGGGGAATACAGCAGTATGGCGCATCTCCCTAAAATCCCACGAAGCAATCAAATTGGGATATCGGCTCAAAATGCTGATCGACGGCAAATCGATCTCCCAAGTTACCACTCCCGTAAACCTAGTTCAAGCCAAAGCAGCGGAACTTTTAGAAGAGCGAGAATGGCTGAGCGAAATTACCCGAATCAAGTCAGATAAAAACACCTTTAATCGACTCCTAAAACGCGCCGAACAAGACATTTATTCCCTACGACAAACCTTTGGCAAAGGCAAAGCAATTTCAGCCGGAGTTCCCTGGTTCTCAACATTATTCGGGCGCGACTCCATCATCGCCGCTGCTCAAATCTTAATTCTCGATCCAACTTTAGCCAGAGAAACCCTAACAACTTTAGCTCACTATCAAGGCAAAAATGACGACGATTGGCGCGACGAAGAACCGGGCAAAATCTTGCACGAAATTCGCATGGGAGAAATGGCTCGCTGTCAGGAAATACCCCACACTCCCTATTACGGAACTGTCGATGCAACGCCGCTGTGGTTGATGCTTTACGCTGAATATTATGCCTGGACTTACGACAGCAAAACTTTAGACCTTTTGTGGCCAAATGCCTTGGCGGCGATGGAATGGATCGATCGCAAATGTGCCGCCACAGGCTACCTCAGCTATTACAAAAAATCCCAGCGCGGCCTAGCGAATCAAGGCTGGAAAGACTCGGGAGATTGCATCGTCAACCGATCGGGTGTCATCGCAGAAGGAGCGATCGCCCTTTGCGAAGTCCAAGCCTACGTTTACGCTGCCAAAACCAGGCTGGCAGAGATTGCCCGCATCAAGAAACGCATCGATTTATGCGATCGCTGGCTAGAAGAAGCAAGAGACCTAAAAACCCGATTCAACCGCGATTTTTGGATCGAAGATTTAGATTATTGCGCCCTAGCATTAGACGGCGAAGGCAAACCTGTAGACAGCATTTCATCAAATCCGGGACACTGTTTGCACCTCGGCATTTTGTCGCGAGAAAAAGCTCGCAGCGTAGCAGAAAGATTGCAAGCCCCAGATATGTTTAGCGGTTGGGGAATTCGCACCCTATCCTCCTTATCTCCCGCCTACAATCCCATAGGCTACCACACAGGCTCAGTCTGGCCGCACGACAACGCTTTGACAGCTATGGGATTGCGATCGCTCGGCCGAGTCGAACAAGCCCTAGAAGTAGCTCAAGGCTTATTTGACATGACTTTGCTGCAACCCTACGAGCGTCCCCCCGAACTTTTTTGCGGCTACGAGCGCAACAGCCAGAGCGATCGCCCCGTGCAGTATCCTGTAGCTTGCTCGCCCCAAGCTTGGGCAACTGGCAGCATTTTTCAACTGTTGCAAATGATGTTAAATTTAGTTCCCGATGCGCCTAACAACCAACTGCGAATTATCGATCCAGCCTTACCAGAATCGATTAATAAGTTGTCGCTAAACAACTTAAGGATAGGCTCAACTTTGCTAGATTTGGAATTTGAACGATCTGGTTCCTCAACCGCTTGTCGGGTGATGAAAAAACGCGGCAATTTGCGAGTAATTATCGAAGCTTAAATGCAGCTAAGTGGGAATTGGGAATTCCCAATTCCCTTGATTCGCGACACGGAAGTCACGGAGGCAGGGATAGCTTTTTTTTCTCTTCCGACTTCATCGGACTTCTTCTTTCTGGCTTATTATGGCTTATTATGGCTTATTATGGCTTATTCTTCCCTCTTTCTTCTTCCCTCTTCCTTTTTCTTCTTTCTTCTTCCCTCTTCCCTCTTCCTTCTTCCTTCTTGCTTCTTCCCTCTTCCTTCTTCCTTCTTGCTTCTTCCCTGAGGCTATGTGACCGGCTATATTGTATTTAGAAGTGCATTGATTTGTTTGCAAAATGGCGCAATCAAATAACCGTAGCGAAGCGGGGCGAAAGCCATCACGCCAGCAGCTTCTGGAGCGAGATTATCCGCCGTCAACAATAGTAAGGAAGTGTGAAATTATGTCAAAAATTTTAGTAGTGGACGATGTTCCCAGCGAACTGGAAATCATCTGTCGCATTCTTCAAGATGCCGGAATGCAGGTGATCCGGGCTGGTGACGGCGAAGAAGCGATCGCCCTGATCCGAGAAGTGCCGCCGGATCTCGTGGTTTTAGACGTAGTGATGCCGCGAATGAACGGATTTGAAGTGATCAGAGAATTGCGGGGCGATCGCGCCACTGCACACTTACCAGTAGTATTTTGTACTCATAAAAACACTGATATCGATAAAGCTTGGGGAACCGATTTAGGCGCCGATGCTTACGTCAGCAAACCATTTGAGCCTCAGCAACTCGTCAACATCGTGCAGCGACTGCTTTGGGCTTGACACTCCCCGACCTTAAGGTACGGGGATTCTTAAGACATTTCGATCTTAATATCCCGCTTAGAGTGTGCGGGTTCTTGGGCGCAATCCTTTTGCCTAAAAAGGTGGGCTGCTATCCTTGTCTTACAACAAGCTCCTCAAGCGTTTGGGGATTAAAAAAAATCCCTGGCTTCGCGGAGTCCCCGCGTACCATTTTTAAAGCTCTATCTCTGATTGTTTTTGCAGCACCTATATCGGCGTGTTCGTGATAGCCGCATTCAGTACAGATGAATTTTTCTCCATCTCTGCTAGACTTGTCAATATGACCGCAATTCCTGCATTCAATGCTCGAATATTTAGGATTAACTTTAATTACGATTTTGATGGAGTCGAGTAGAAAGTCTCCTTTCTACCCTCTCCTACAAAACCGAACGTGAAACTTTCGCTTCATTCGGCTCCTCAATGAAATGGCTCTATGTCACGAGTACCCAGACTTCCATCAGTGGTTGTCTTTGTGTCATGGCAATGTTTGTGAAGGGCTTGAAGGTTGGCATATGAGTTTTTGCCTCCTTTGCTTTTTGGTTCAATATGGTCAATTTCTATCAAGTCCCCCGGTTTAAATGGTAGTCCGCAATGATTGCATTTACCCTGCTGTCTTTTCAGCAAAGTTGCAAGTTTTGTGGAGACTTCAGGATTTCGCCCCATGCGTGTACTCCAGTATATCCAATCTCCATCGTAAGGACTTCTTATTCCTTGAACTTTGGTAAAAACCTTAATTGTGGTCTTTGAGTGTTTTTCAAGTGTTAGTCCTTGTCGGGTGCTAAAACACCAATTATCATTTCCTACTGTATGCCAGTATTTATCTGATATTTGGTATTTATTGGAATGTGTGTTTCTACGCTTTGCCCAGGCTCGGAGTTTTTGGTATAGCAGAAAATCCATCCTATCGAAGACTTTTTGGCTTGAAACAGTAGAGTAATAATTAGACCATCCTCTAATAATTGAATTTAGCTCAGTTATTAGTACCGCTTGCGGTTTGGTGAGGTTTTTATCTACTATTTGTGCCAATTTTCTCTGGTGAGCTTTCTGTTTTTCCTTACTCGGAGTGATGAGCGTGTTAAACCCGAGTCTTTTCCTTTCGGAATTAATTGCACTGCGGTAATTTCCTGTTGGATATTGTTGGATATGGAATCCAAGAAAGTTAAACCCTACATTTCCGTTGTACTCATGAAGGGTGTGGGTTATTTTTGTTTTACTGGGTTTTAATTCCAGTCCCATGCCTTTGAGCCATTCGGATATTATTTCTTGGCATTGAATTACCACATTTTTATCTTCATGTATTACGACAAAATCGTCTGCGTATCTTATGATGCTGAGCGATTTTACCTTAGTTTGCCAACTTACCTGATTTCCTTTTGGATTTCGGATATCTAGTGTTTTGGCAAATTCCATGAGTTTTATTTCCATTCCATGTAGGGCTATGTTGGCTAATAATGGGGAAATTACTCCTCCCTGTGGAGTTCCCTCATTTGTTGGAAATAAATTTTGCCCATCCATTACTCCTGATTTTAACCAGGATTTGATTTGTTTCTGGAGTTTTGGGAATGTGTTTATCTTTGCCAATAGTGCTTCATGGTTGATTTTGTCAAAGCATTTCGCGTAAGGATTCAGGTCAAAAAAAATTCAGTGGCAGCATCTGGTAAAATAAACGAATGAAAAAGCCTGCACCCCCCAGAGAACAGAAAAAAACCGAAATCGAGCAGTTGAGCCAAGCTGAACTGGTAGAAATGGTACTGGGGCTGCAAAAAATCATT
>NZ_JAHRFA010000039.1:0-13023 GCF_020883045.1 Microcoleus sp. CAWBG58
ATCTAGGTATTCTCCCGAGCTGATAAATTTTTGTCGGATTAGGTAGTTAGCGTAGTTGAAAAGATTCTTAGAAAGAAAGCACAAATTATCTAGCTGCTTGTATAGCCAGTGGTTTCGATCGATAATTTGCTTGGAAACGAGCTGCATTGTTTTGCCCTGATTTTGACTATACTATACTATACATGGCTATTAATGGCTATAAAGTCAATGAAGTTTTACAATACCCTGATTTAAAATTAACCGCTATCTTAGTTAAACTCGCGATCGGTCTCGATTGTAGCTAACTTTCTCCGCTTCACAATCCCCTCAAACAGACTGAATTAATACCTAACTGTTGTCCCCCCAAGGGATTGGGGATAGGAGGAATGTTTGCAGGACTCAGACAGCAGGCGGTTTGACAGTTGACAGTTGACAGTTTGTAGGGGCGGTGCGCCGGTGCCCGCCCTCTTGGGAAGAAGTCCGAGGATTGGAGTAATGAATAGTCTGATTTTAATTTATCCGACTCCGGCGGGCGGGCTTTCAACCAATTTTTTAGGGTAATACTTTTGAGTTATAGCAGTTCGATCGCGCATATTTGCGGATGGTTGGGGCGATCGGCAATCGAAAAAAGGGTAATTGGGAAAAAGGTAATTGACAATCATAAAAAAGTTTGCGGTTTAAAAGCTTAGAAACCCATCACTAATTACTCATTACCAATTACCCCTGACCAATTACCATTGCCCTAAGCGTGCCTCATCTATCTGAGAAAGGCTATAGTTGTTCGTACCAATCTCAGATTGAGTGCGGGAATATGTTGCCTATTTCGCGGTTTTAACTTCTAATACGCCACCGCCGCCGCTGGTGGGGCTAAAAGTTACTTGGAAATCAGCAGTTTTTTGAGCGCCTGCTGCGGCACCGGCGGTCGCTTGTAAAACGGGCAGAGGAGTTTCTTTGAGGAAATCTTTAGCTGCTTTATTTGTTGGCTCGAACTGTACGATATCTCCGTTTTGTTTCACTTTGACTCGATAGGTCAAACTTTCGGTAAATGTCGGAGTTGTCTTCCAATTTTCGTCAATTCGTGCATACAACTGATTGCCGATCGCATCAAGTTCGGCTTTGTCCGAAATCACGGAAGTGGCACTGGTTGCTGCTGTGGGTGCGGCGGCAGGGCTTTCAGCAGCTATGGATGCAGGACTTGCAGCAGCACTTGGTGCAGGACTGGCTGCAATCGGTGCAGGACTTGCAGCAGCACTTGGTGCAGAACTGGCAATGGATGTAGGACTTGCAGCAGCACTTGGTGCAGGACTCGCTGCGATCGGTGCAGGGCTGGCTGCGATCGGTGCAGGGCTGGCTGCGATTGGTGCAGGGCTAGCTGCAATCGGTGCAGGGCTGGGAGGAGAACTGATAACCGCCGTCGAAGTGGTTGCCGGTGCAGTTTGTGCTAGCTTGGCTTGCTTGAGCTGGCTGGAAACACCAGATGTATTGACAGCAGCTAAAGTTGCCATTGTTAGCAACCACGAGACTGCCAGGACAGCACCTTTGATTGGCGAAGCTTCTGGGGGTTGTGCAGCGTGAGGTACAAAGGATACCGGTGGCATGGGCTTGTCAGCGGTAGCCCCAGGCTTTTTGCTAGCGGGTAATGGCAGGACGACGGGTGCCATTTCTGACTCCGTTGTGTCCTCTTCGTGGTGGGCGTAGCGAGAGAACAGGAATTCTAAAGCAAAGTTGCGGAGTTCGTAATATTTCGGATCTTCCATAATCCGCGTGCGGTTGCGGGGACGGCTGAAGGGAATGTGCACATCTTCGCCTATTGATGCAGCAGGGCCGTTGGTCATCATCACGATGCGATCGGCTAAAAACAAAGCTTCATCAATATCGTGAGTAATCATGACGATCGTAATTTTGTACTCGCGCCAGATTTTCAGCAATTCTTCCTGCAACTCTTCCCTGGTAATCGGGTCTAGTGCTCCGAAGGGTTCGTCCAAAATCAGCAGTTTGGGACGAGTTGCCAGGGCTCGGGCGATCGCCACCCGCTGTTTCATACCGCCCGACAACTGGCCCGGTCTTTTGTTGCAAGCTTCTGTCAGCCCCACTAATTCCAGGTTATCTTTGACGATCTTATCGTGTTCCTCTGCGGACTTATCCCCGTAAACAGTTTCAACACCGAGGTGGATGTTTTCAGTAGCAGTCAGCCACGGTAGCAGCGAGTAGTTTTGAAACACCACCATGCGATCGGGGCCCGGTTCAGTAATCCGCGCACCTTCGAGAGCAACTTCTCCGCTTGTCGGCCCGTTAAATCCCGCAATCATGTTCAGCAAAGTTGATTTGCCGCAGCCAGAGTGACCGATCAAACAAATAAATTCGCCTTCATTAATCGTCAGGTTCACACCGTCGAGAATCACGAAAGGTTTTTCTGGTTCTTTCAGGTTTGGGTAGACTTTTGATACATCTTTAATAGTCAAAAAGCCGGGTTTCTTGCTTTGAATCTTCGTTGCCGGGGGCGCCTTGATAGTTTGCATATTTTCAGGATTTGGTTGGGGGTTTGCGGGATTAGACATGAGAATTTAGGATTAAGGGTTAGTAAGAGAGGTAATTAGGAAGCGGGAAATGTGGAGTTTTGTTTCCTGATTCCTTACTCTTCACTCCCTCTTCCTATTTGGTGATTATGCTGGCTGTCTGATGGAACACTGACTGCCTATTTGTTCAATTAAGATTTCTTCAATCCGAAGATCGCGCTTGATTTTGACGTTCTGAAGATAGTCGATCGGGTCGTCTAGATTAAAGACAGTGCCGTCAAATAGTTCGATCGTCCGGCGAGCTCTAGCAATATCCGGCAAACCCAACTCGCGCACTGCTTGACCGAACACATCGGGCCGCAAAACTCGATCGACCACTTCCACCCAGTTTTTCGGGAACGGAATCAATCCCCAGCGGGCCAT
Source organism: Microcoleus sp. CAWBG58 (assembly GCF_020883045.1). Lineage (NCBI taxonomy): Bacteria > Bacillati > Cyanobacteriota > Cyanophyceae > Oscillatoriales > Microcoleaceae > Microcoleus > Microcoleus sp. CAWBG58. Next base: position 2,919 of record NZ_JAHRFA010000039.1, read on the forward strand.
CTGCGCCATCACCCACAACATTTCTAGGCGGTCTGGACAATTGGTTTTGTCAACATAGAACTGGTTGAAATTGTAGAGCATTTCGGGTTGTGCCTCCGTACCGGAGTTGTACGGGTCGATGAAACCCGGACGGATGTCTTTTGGATCGGCACCGATGTATTGTTCTTGGCAAATCAATTCTAGGATTTCTTCGCGGTTGCGGCGATCGTCGCAGTATTCGCAGGCTTCCAAAAGCGCTTTGACGAGGGCGACGTGGGTTTTAGGATATTTCTGTGCCCAATCTTCGCTAACGCCGAGAACTTTTTCGATGTGTCCGGGCAAAATATCGAGGGAACGGGCGATGGCAAAACCCATGCCTTCGTTGACTGCTTTCGAGTTCCAAGGATCGCCGGCACAATAGCCCTGAATGTTGCCTGCTTTTAAATTCGATACCATCTGCGGGGGCGGAATCATGGTCAAGGCCACATCCCGATCGGGGTCAATGCCACCGGCAGCCAGCCAGTAGCGGAACAGCAGATTGTGCATGGAGGCGGAGTGTACCATGGCCAAGGTTTGTACCTTGTCGGGGGTCTTGGCGATCGCAGCTTTGAAATCCTTTAATGTCCGAATGCCTTCGTCGTAAAGGTGTTTCCCGAAAATAATCGAGTTGCCGTTGCGGGACAGGGTTAAGGCGCTGTTGACGGGAACAGGGGCTTCGCCATCCATACCTAACAGCATGGCGATCGGCATTCCTGCGACCATTTGCGCCGCGTCCAGCCGTCCTTGGCCGATACCTTTAGCAATTTCTTTCCAGCTAGGTTCGCGCACGAGGGTGACTTCTTCTAAGCCGTGGGCTTTGAAGAATCCTTTCTCTTTGGCTACTACTAAGGGCGCGCAGTCGGTGAGGGGAATAAAGCCGATGTCGAGGTTGACTTTTTCCAAGCCGTTGCGGGCGATCACCACGGATGGGGCTTGTTGTTTTGCCCGGCGCTGTTTCACCCGCTTTTGCTGGTTGAGGAAGTAAACCATTTCGTTTCGCAGCGCGTAGTAACTCGGATGGTTGACCACTTCCATGCGCTTGCGGGGGCGGGGAATATCCACTTCCAGAATTTGTCCGATTTGCGCTTCTGGGCCGTTGGTGAGCATTACAATGCGATCGCTCAGCAACAAAGCCTCATCCACGTCGTGAGTTACCATCACGCTGGTGACTTTGCTTTCCTCACAAATGTTCATCAACTGGTCTTGCAAACCGCCGCGAGTTAAAGCATCGAGGGCGCCGAAGGGTTCGTCTAGCAGCAGCAATTTCGGGCGGATAGCGAGGGCACGGGCGATCGCAACTCTTTGTTTCATCCCCCCCGAAATTTCGCCGGGACGTTTGTTGGCTGCCGCCCCCAGTCCCACCAATTTAATATGGTATTCGATTACCAACTCGCGGTCTGCTTGAGAGTTACCGCTGTAAATTTCATCGACTGCTAGGGCAATATTTTCGCGAACAGTCAGCCAAGGTAGCAGCGAGTAATTTTGAAATACCACCATTCTATCCGGGCCTGGATCGCGGACTTCCCGCCCTTCTAAAGTAATCCCGCCCTGACTTGCTGTGTCCAGTCCGGCGATGATATTTAACAGTGTAGATTTACCGCAACCGGAGTGTCCGATTAAGGTGATAAATTCTCCCTTTTTGATTTTAAGTTCGATATTTTTGAGAGCGATGTATTGCTCGCCATTTGGCAAGTTAAATACGCGATCTACGTGGTCTACTTCAATAAGGATTGACATGATTTTTTCGGTTAATTTGTATTTTGTAGATGCTGATTATTTTAATTGGGCATTGGCCAAACAGGGCATTGGCCAAACAGGGCATTGGCCAAACAGGGCATTGGGCATGAATTTACAATTAACTTTCAGTATTTTGTAGTTGGGAATCATTACGTATTAGCAATTCCCGATTCCCGATGCCATATGCCCCATTCCCCATTCCCCATTCCCCATTCCCCAATTCTATTTTTGTTCTTCAGGAACAACTTTAGAAGCGACGAAACCAACGAGTCTGTCTAAAATCAAACCGACAATTCCTACATAAAGCACTGCCAGAATCACGGCGCTGAGTCGAGAACTGTTATAAGCGTCCCAGATGAAGAAGCCGATGCCGACACCGCCGACTAACATTTCCGCAGCCACAATCGCCAGCCAAGACAAACCGATACCAATTCTCAACCCTGTGAAGATGTAAGGAACCGAAGACGGTAGCAAGATTTTCCAGAAGTATTTTTGGTTGGGGAGGCGCAAGACTCGGGCGACGTTTCTGTAATCTTGAGGTATTTGTTGAACGCCTACTGTGGTGTTAATCAGAATCGGCCAGATTGCTGTAATCAAGATTACAAAAAGCGCTGAAACTTCGTTAGCTTTCATCCCCAAGCCATCAAAGGGATTGAACTGTTGAAATACGGCCAACGAAATCGGCAACCAAGCTAGAGGGGGGATAGTTCTGAATACTTGAAACAGCGGGTCTAAAGCATCGTACATTAAAGAGTTTGTGCCGACCAATATTCCTAAGCTAATGCCCAGAATTGCTGCTAGAGTAAAGCCGATCGCCACCCGCTGCAAGCTAGCCGCCAGTTGCCAGAATAAACCTTTGTCGGTGCCGCCGTTGTCGAAGAACGGATTAATAATCAGATTCCAGCTTTCTTGAACAGCTCTGATCGGGCCTGGTAAGGCGGATGCGGAGTCGTGGCAGAGGATTTGCCAAACTATTAGCAAAACTGCGATCGCAACTAACGGTCGGATAATTTTTCTGCGATTTTTTTGAATCTGATCCAGAAAGGAATTCAACGGATTTTTGCTCTTAGAAACAGAGAGATTGGTTGCCATTTGTCTGTTTGCAGTATAGTGAATAATCGATTATTTGTAGATACTTTGAATTGGGAACCCTGTCGGCTGTGGTGGGTTGAGTTGCGAAACCCAACGCCACTAAGTTTTATGATTTGTCAACTGTCAACTAAGAGGGCGGGCACGGGGACACCACCCCTACCAACTGTCAACTGTGCGCTAATTAGGCTTTCTTGATAGCCAGACCCTTCAGATATTCTTCAGGTTTTTCCGGATCGAACTTCACGCCGTCAAAGAAGGTTTCGACACCGCGAGAAGTGGTTGCAGGAATTTGGGCTGCAGGAACGCCAAGTGCCGTCGCTGCTGCTTTCCAAATATCCTCGCGGTTAACTTTATCAACCGTGGCTTTGATGTCGGTAGTTGCCGGCATATAACCCCAGCGAATATTTTCTGCGATGAACCAAGCATCGTGGCTCTTGTAGGGATAGGAAGCATTGTCAGCCCAGAATTTCATTGCTACTAAACTAGCTGCTTCCTTGCGATCTGTACCGTAGTCAATTTCTCCTTTCATCCGACCGATAATATCTGCCACTGGTACTTTCAACCACTTATCAGCAGAGATGATTGTACACATCTCTTCTTTGTTTTCTGGCTTGTCGCACCACTGCTGGGCTTCGAGTACGGCCATTGTGATTGCTTTAGTAGCTTTAGGATTTTTCTCAACCCAATCTGCTCTTAAAGTTAAGGCTTTTTCTGGGTGGTCTTTCCAAAGTTCTCCGGTTACTAAAGCGGTGTATCCTACCTTTTGAGTAACGAGCTGGGCATTCCAAGGTTCGCCGACGCAAAATGCTTCCATGCTGCCGGATTTCATGTTGGCTACCATTTGAGGTGGCGGTACGGGAATAACAGAAACTTCTGTATTCGGATCGATGCCGCCGGCTGCTAACCAATAGCGCATCCACAAGTCGTGGGTGCCGCCGGGAAATGTGATGGCAACTTTTTGATTGGCGAGGGCTGCTTTGAGTGGCTTGCTGTCTGTACCTACTTTTAAATCTAGGTATTTTTTGCTGAGGGAGATGGCTTGACCGTTAGTATTTAACCGCGCCACAATGTTCATCGGCACAGGCTGGTTGCCTTTGGTAATTGTGCCTAAGGTCATCTGGTAAGGCATGGGGGAGAGGATGTGGGCTCCGTCAATGCCGCCTTTTTCAGAACCGAGTTCTAGGTTGTCGCGAGTAACTGGCCAAGATGCTTGTTTGAGGATTTGTACGTCTTTCATGCCGTACTTGGCAAATAAGCCTTTTTCTTGGGCGATGATTAAGGGCGCTGAGTCGGTGAGGGCGATGAATCCGAGTTTGGCGGTGGTAACTTCGGGGGCGTCGGCGGGGTTGATGTTGGCTGCTGGGGTGGCGCTGGGTGAGGCACCGGTGGGTGAGGCGCTAGTAGTGCTGGAGCCGGAACTGCAACCGTGGGCGAGGAGGGTGCCTGCTGCTGTTGCTCCGGCGGTGATGATGAATTTTCTTCTAGAAAGGTTGCTCATTTGTCTTGAATTGTTGGTGTACTTTTAGATACTCGAAATGTGAGATGCCTGATGTGAGATTGGTTCACGACCTTCGCAATGACAGAATTTCGATCGCAAGGAGAGAATATCATTCGCAATGACATAATTCTGTTCGCAATGAGATAATTCTTTGGGTCTCTCGAATCTCACATTGTGATGTTAGGCGTCGATCGAGATTTTGCCGATCGCCCGCGCGCTACAAGCTAAGATGAACCCTGGTTCTAAGTCGGAGGCTGCGTCGGGTTTGCTGTCGTAGACGGTTTTACCTTCTAGGAGTTGCTGCTTGCAAGTGCCGCAGGTTCCAGAACGACAACTGCTGTCGAGTTCGATTCCGGCGCGTTCGGCAACGTCGAGAATGAATTCGTCTTCGCTGCAAGCCACTTCTTTGCCCGATCGAGCGAAAATGACAGTAGATGTCTGAGGTTTCGCCATCAGAACTGTTTCGTCTCTCTCAACCGTCAGTTGCAGTTGCCGGTTCAGGGAAGCGACATCACCTTGAGATTGATTGGGAACAGCCCCAAACTTATCAATTAATATTTGGTGCAGTACGGGTTTCAAATCTTCGCAAGGAATGCTTTTTTGGACGCAAGTACCCAAATGAGCATCTTTGCCAACTGTTCCTCCCATGTAGATGTCCACACCTTCGAGGGTTTTGCCGTTCTTGCGAACTTTTGTGCCCATCAAGCCGATGTCGGCTACCTGGGGTTGAGCGCAGGAATTGGGGCAACCAGTCCAGTGAATTCTGACCGGTTTGGGAACGGAGAGTTCGGCTTCCAGCTCCCGAATCATTGCCACGGAGCGGGCTTTGGTTTCGATGAGGGCGAAGTTGCAAAACTTTGAGCCGGTGCAGGAAACCAAGGCGCGTGTTAGGGGTGCGGGGTCGATCGAAAAACGCTGCAACAGCGGTTCTTTGACTAGGGATTCGAGCCGCGAGTCGGGAACGTTGGGAACAATTACGTTTTCTTCGACGGTGAGCCTGAGTTCGCTGCTGCCGTAAACCTCAGCGATTCTGGCCAAATCGTACAAATCTGCTGCTTGCAGCCGTCCGACGGGAACGTGCAACCCTACATAGTTGAGCCCTGATTGTTTTTGCGCGTAGATGCCGATGTGGTCGCGTTTGTCCCAGATGATTTCATCTTTGGCTGCGGCGGGGGGCAAAGTGCGACCTACTTGTTGTTCGACTTCGGCGCGGAATTGTTCGATGCCGAGTTCGTCAATCAACCACATCAACCGCGATTTTTGGCGGTTTGCTCTCGGGCCTCGATCGCGAAACACAGTTAAAATTGCTCTGCACAAATCTACAACGTCGCTGGGACTTGCCCAGACGTTGAGGGGAATTGCAGCTTCGCAGCGTTTGGCGGAGAAGAAGCCGCCGACTAAAACGTTAAAGCCGATGTTGCCGTCAGAGTAAGCGGGTACGAAGGCGATGTCGTTGATTTCGGCGTGGACTGAGTTATCGCGGCAACCTGCGATCGCAATATTAAACTTTCTTGGCAGATTGGAAAACTCTGGGTTTCCTTCGCCGCTGTTGGTAATCATGTCTTGGACTTGGTTCGCCAATTCCCACGTATCTATCAGTTCGCCGGCATCCAAACCCGCGACTGGGGAACCCGTAATGTTACGTACATTGTCCATTCCAGACTGAATGCTGGTCATCCCCGCTGCTTTGAGACGGCGGAAGATATCGGGCACATCTTCGATCCGAATTCCGCGCAGTTGTAGGTTTTGTCTGGTGGTGATGTCAGCGCTGCCGTCGGAGCCGTAGCGTTGTAATATGTCTCCTAACGTTCTAGTTTGATTGCTGGTAATGACGCCGTTGGGCAAGCGCAGGCGCATCATGAATTTGCCCGGAGTTACTGGCCGAAAGAAGATGCCGAGCCATTTGAGGCGGTGCTCGCGATCGATTTCGTCCATTGCTTCCCAGCCGATTTGGGCGAAGTGGTCTAGTTCGGCTTTGACTGCTAAGCCATCTTTTTCGGCTTTGAGTTTTTCAAACTTGTTCAAGCTGGCTTTGGGTTCTACTGTTTGGGTCATCGATTTACCCTCGCTGCTGGTTTATTCCCTGAGATATTGACTTGGAGCATAAAATGTGTTTCCTGCTAACCTTAATGAGCTTGTGGATTTAAAACTGTATATTTAGTTACTCGATCTAATTTCTTTTAAGCATGGTTGGTCTTGTGTATGCCTGAGCTTGATTAGGCGCTGTCTCGAATTCAGCCAAACTATATATGGTTATAGTTGTTACCGATGGCTCGATCGCTGTGTTCCGATGCACCTTTGTTATGAACTAATGTAAAGCGCGCGACAGTAAATATTCGTAGCTATTTTTACAAAATGTTTACTTTTATGAACTTTTTGCATCATCGCAATGCGTTTTATACATGGGAGATGGGTAAAGACACCCGCAGATCCCAAAAAGCTTTATAAATCTTTAGATTTTGGAGGAGAGTGGAGGCAATGGGTAGTTCTCAGATAATATTGTGACGGCGATCGCTGATTTAAGATGCCACTCGTCACAAAATAAGCTCCGTGGCGATCGCACAGTTAGCCTCAAAACATCACGTTCTCTGCTATGCCAGCGTCACTCTTAATTTTTGGAGAACGAGAGATGATACTTGTATCGAATGAGAGGGAACGTTTCATGTTTTTGGTTCAACTTATCCCCGGCGCTATTTCCGAAATACTTGCCTCTGTTACCGATACGGGCAGTTTGACAGTAGCCGATCGCTACGGTTTGATGGCCGCTGTTTTAGATGACTCTCTCCCCGAGGAAGACATACATTCGATCAACCGCCTGCTGCGATCTGTGATCAAGGGAAAAGTCAAAATTGTCAACGATCTCTCGGCGATAGGTTAAGAGTCGGGAAAAACTCGATCGATTTATGCACCGCTTCAAGTGCAGAAACTACCGCCCGAGTTAGAATAAACCGGCGATGCCTGCTGTGATATATTGCAGGAATTTGCTTGACTGTTGTTAAAACGTGCGTAGGCGACAGCGATCGCCTCTGGATCTCAGTCGATTTTAGATTTTAGATTTACTTTGCACTGACGCGCGAGTGGTGAGAAACCGGGTTTTTTACGAAAATCCTTGGTTCTAACCCGGAGATTAGGCAAAAAACCCGGTTTCTTTGGTATTGATGCGTAAGTCCTCCTTTCAATGTTTCCCAACACTTCATGGGTAGCAAGGGTTGAGAGAAATGATAGAATTTTGGGCGATCGGCATTTGAGGACTTTGAGGACTGAAGTCCTCACTACAAACGTAATTATAATTATTAAACAGGGCGGAAGATAAGAGATAAGTTATGCAAATAATCAATCAAACAATCGAAATCCTCACAGAATCAGGCATCAGCATTTACAACATCACGCCCCAAATTGTCCAGCTTCTGGACGCAAGTGCAGTAAAAAATGGACAAGTCCTTGTATTTTCCCGACACACCACGACAGCTTTAGCAATCAATGAAAACGAAGAAAGATTGCTAGCCGATATTAAAGTATACCTGCAAAAATTAGCGCCCCCAGACGACAAATACCTGCACAACGACTTGCATTTAAGAATAGTTCCGCCCGACGAACCGATCAACGCGCACTCTCACCTGATGGCCATGACACTCAGTACCAGCGAAGTCATTCCAGTTGTTGAAGGTAAATTGGCACTGGGGACTTGGCAATCAGTTTTATTTTTCGACTTAGACGGGCCGCGAAACAGAAGTGTAAGTATTCAAATTATGGGCGAATAAGTTGTTGTGTATTGTTGTTTATTTAAATTGCTGCATATTGCGATCGCCGATCGCAAATCTTCAAACCGTCTCTCCATCGCACCCTCTGCCATCTCCCCCTCGCACACCACAGACAATCTAGATACAGTACAGCAAAGAATTGGTTGAAAGCCCCAAGCCTTTGAGGGAGAAATTAAAATCAGATTATTCATTACTCCAATCCTTGGACTTAAGGGTAGAGGTTGCTTTCCAACTGTCAACTGTCAACTGTTGAAGGTATTGGTTGGTTTTTTGGACAAATCTCAGTGATATTACGTAATTGCTGACAAAATCTTTACTAAAACTTTAATAAAACATACTGAAATGTGTGATTTACTAAAAATCAAAATAGTCGATCGACAAAATTGATACTTTAATACACATTCCTCAGGGAGTTTTTTATGAATTCCATTACAAAAAACAACTTTCGCTGGACTTACTCGGTGGCTGTCTTCCTTGCGATTATTGGATTACAGCAACCAAAGGCTACAGCAGCAACCCTATCTAACGGCTGGAATTATGCGATCGACTCTTTCAACGATGGGGTGACAGGCGATCAAATCGGTGGCGGCGAATTTGAATTTTATGGCATCGCAGTCAAAGAAACATCAGATACAGCTTTTATCGCCATCAACTCCAATCTCAGTTTAGCAGGATATGCTGACCCGCTAGCTCAAAGAGGCAACATCAACTACGGCGATTTGTTCTTCAATTTTTCCGGTCAAAACTTCAATACAGCTAACGCAAACCGCAGCTTGTTTGCAGTGCGCTTTGCCGCCGGCAATGACTCAGGCGTCGCGACAACAGGCGTTTACAGCAATGTTACAGCGAAAAGCGTCACCCAAATTAATTCTGGATTTACCAATTTAACTCAATACAACGATCGCGTTCGATCGGCTGGTGGAACGCCGTCTACGGGAGATTTAGCTGCGAATGACCCCTATTTTCAACAAACAGGAAACTGGACAGTTCTCAACTCAATTGATTCGGGTACAAAAGTAGGAGAAATCTCTGCTTTAACTTCAGCAACTTTGAGCGCCATGGGTTTGGATTTCTCGCAGTTTAATGCAGTAGGTTCTCAAACCATCGGATTCAGTTTCAATAAATCTGCTATGCCTTCTGGCAGTTATGTTGCTAATTTGTTTGCGGAATGCGCTAATGATGCGATCGGCATTAAAGGAGAATTTGAGGCCGTACCCGAACCTTCTACTTGGTTCGGTACTTTAGCCGGATTGAGCTTTTTGGCTATGGGTGCGGCGAAACGCAAAATCAAGCGCAAGGTTGCTTGAGGCGATCGCAGCATTCTGGCGAACTGGCTCTCTGGCCCATTCGACTATAACATTTACGGTATGTAGTTGCGCTTGGGCGCTATGCGTTTATATGAAAGAGCGCGGCATGACTGATTGACGGTATGAATTATAGCGGTTATCAAAAAGATGAGGTATGTTGTTGGGATGCGAGCCCTATACGTCTAAGCGGTTATACCAGCTCTCAGACGTACCTCATCTTTTTGAGAAAGGCTATAAGTTCAACCCAAAAGCTCAACGAGTAAGGTATGTAGTTGCGCTTGAGCGCTCTTTGGCTTGGTATATGAAAGAGCGCGGCGTGGCTGATTGACGGTATGAATTAAGTTCTACCCAAAAGCTCAACGACTAAGGTATGTAGTTGCGCTTCAGCGCTCTTTGGCTTGGTATATGAAAGAGCGCGGCGTGGCTGATTGACGGTATGAATTAAGTTCTACCCAAAAGCTCAACTACATACCTATTGTGTTTTTCTCGATCGTAAAAAAAGTAAATTCATACTCAAGTTTAGCAACGCCAAGAGCGCTGAAGCGCAACTACATACCTCAATGCCAAGAGCGCTGAAGCGCAACTACATACCTCAATGCTAAGAGCGCTGAAGCGCAACTACATACCTCAATGCTAAGAGCGCTGAAGCGCAACTACATACCTCAATGCTAAGAGCGCTGAAGCGCAACTAC
>NZ_JAHRFA010000039.1:13123-59084 GCF_020883045.1 Microcoleus sp. CAWBG58
AAGAGCGCTGAAGCGCAACTACATACCTCAATGCTAAGAGCGCTGAAGCGCAACTACATACCTCAATGCTAAGAGCGCTGAAGCGCAACTACATACCTCAATGCTAAGAGCGCTGAAGCGCAACTACGTACCTAAGAGCGCTGAAGCGCAACTACGTACCTATTGAACGGGCGGGTTCTCCGGCCCGTTCCTAAAAACCTTATCGCGAGATAAAATGCGCCCAAATATTGCCATCTGGCCCCGCAACTTGATTGATATAGCCATACGGATACATCAACTTTCTTCCCTCAGTATCTCTGTAACCCGTGAGTGCATCTCCCCAAGGATCTTGCACGATATAACCCTCAGAATTGTAGCCAATTAAGGTGATAATGTGACCGGCCGCCGTAAAATCACCCGCCAAAACGATCGGCCGCCGGTTCAGCAATTCCGATCGCACATCAGCCCATTTCCGAGTCGTGTCAAAACTCGTCTTAAATCCGTAAGCCTTAATCAGCGCCGAAAGCACGTTGTGATCGGTTTGAGAACCCTGGCCGGCATAGTCGAAACACCACTGCAACAACTCATCCTCCAACTGTCCCCCATACTTAGAACGAACGCCGTAATAATACAATATCATCGCGATCGCAGTTACATTGCAAGTAGACCAGTCAAAACGCGGATTGTCCCGCTGTGAAAAATACGGCACGTTCAATTCCACATTGTTCGGAACTGGATCGAAAATTTTATCTCCCCGCTTGAACTGCACAAAACTCGGAAAAACATAACCTGTATTGCCAAAATTCGGCAATTCTTCAGTCAGGGAAACTTTCAGGTGATCCGTTTCCAAACCGTAGCTTTCCACGCCGTAAACTCGACCTAAAGGCAGCGTAGTTCTCTCGGTAGCCGTTAGCTTGGCAGCATCTACGGGGCGTTTTTTAAACACAGTTGGTTGCAGCATTGTCATCGTCAAAGCATCCGGATCAAAGGGAACTTCTTTGCCATTTTTCTTGATTTGAACAGATTGCCAATAGATAAATCCCACATTGCCAAAACCGGGAATAGCTTCGGCGAAAGTTACTCTGAAATGACCCAAGATGCAGGCATAACCAGTGATTGCATAGCTACTGCCTAAAGTTAGTTCGGCAATTTGCTTGGCAGGGAGTTTTGATGATTCTTTTGGTTGACCTTTAATCAGAGTTGTTTGAATTACCAACAGTTGAGCGTTACTGTTGCTATTGGGTACGTCTGCTAGGTCAAATTTCAGGACTTTTGTACCTTTGGCAAGCTGAACGTCTGGTTCGTAAAAATAGCCAAAAGTGCCGATCGGCGAAATTGTCGAATCCAGAACCACCTTGAGATGCCCGTCAATAAATCCGTACTTGCTAAGGGCCAAAGTCTGACCTGCTTTGACAAGAACTTTTTGCTGGTTGTTGAGGCGGGAACCATCTACCGGGGCTACCTTAAACCACGTGTCGGAAACTATCTTTAAGCTCAAATCTTTTCCGACAGTCAGCGGATCTGAACTTACGGTAATATAAATTATTTGGCTGGCGGTAACGTTTCCTTTGCTGTCAGTTGCCCGCAATCTCAGCCAGCGAGCTCCCGGTACGCTAAATCCTTTAGGCAAATTCACTTGCCAAGTGCTTGCTTGTTGGTTGAGTGTGACGGTTAGCGGATATTTATCCTCGGCTATTACCTCAACTTTTGCTGCTTCTTGTTTGTCAAAAGTGCCTGAAAGTGCGATCGCCTGATTGACCAAAACTTCTGTCGGGCCTTGATAAGTTAAATTCGGGGCCGGATTGAAAGATTTGCCACCTTTGGCAAATTGCACGAAATCGGGATAAACAAAACCCGTATTCCCAAAGGGCGGCAAATTTTCAGTCAGCGAGACTTTAATGTGTCCTTGTTCGATCGAGAATCCGGAAATTCCGTAAATCATTCCCGCCGGTAAAGTGATTTTTTCTGGGGGTTGCAGCTTGACAGCATCCACCGGCAGCTTTTTAAACGCAGTAGTCTTGACAACAGTCATGGTAACTGCATTTCTGTCAAAGGCAATCCCCTTGCCGTTTTGCAAAATCTGGACGTGTTGCGAGTACATAAATCCCGAATTGCCGAAGTTGGGAATTGGGCGATCGAGAGTGACTCGAAAATGATTTTCCACGCAAGCGTAGCCGAAGATGTTGAAAGTTTCTCCCTGGTCAAATCGGACTTTCTGAGTCGGGCTTAAAATGGTCGAATCTGCGGGGTTGCGCTTTAACCAGGTTTTTTTGTTCACCCACAGCAACTGCATTCCAGGCTGCGGGTTAGGTAGATCGGCGCGATCGAAGATCAGGATTTTTGCGCCTTTGGTGATGACTGCGTGCTTTTCATCAAAAAAGCCTGATTTTCCCACCGGAGAAATTGGATTATTTAGTTGAACATTCAGGTGTCCGTCTTCTAACTCGTAGTCACTAATTTGATAACTTTTACCTGCTGGTATGTCCGCTTTTTGCAGAGAGTTAAGACTGCCAGAAGGCACTGTTCCGGCTTTTAATTGGGTATCTTGGAGCGTAATTAACGTAAAAGAGCGATCGGGTGTGTTAGAAGCAGGATTAACTTTGATGTTAATTGTTTGTTCGCCGATAACTTTGCCTGTTTTATCAGTGGCTTTTACCTGCACCGTGCGAGTACCAGGGCGATCGAATCCTTTCTCTAAACTAATGTTCCAAATGCCTGTCGATAAATTTATCTCGGCCTTCAGGGCATTTGAGCCTTCTGCTGCTGAGATTGCCACCACTTGATTTTTATCAAAACTGCCAACTAAGACAGAGGCTCGATTAGCCTCAACTTCTTGTGGGCCTAAGTAACTCAAAATAGTCTTAGTGCTTGTCATTATGTATCCGCCTACCTACTTAATTATTCAGCTACAGCAAGGATAACTTCTCATTTTATCAAACACAACGATCCGATCCCGGACGAAATCGCTCCAAGACTGAATCTAGGGGCCGTTAATGCGTTTTATACCATTGATTTTTTATTGTTGGCGAGATTTTTGCCAGAAATCTAACACTCCAGCTAGCGCGCACCTGACGAGAATATACCGCTGGTTGAGAGAATTTGTGGCGCAATTTTTGCGATCAAAAATTTAATCGAGTAGGTTATTACCCCCTATACCTTTCACCCCTCACTTAGCTCATTTCAGATTTTAGATTGAGGGATTTTGGCTGTAGGGTGTGTCGCCACGAAAAATTTCAACTACATATCGACAATTTTATAGCGACGCACCCGATCGCAATATTTTTATAAACAAATCGATTGCCATAACAAAAACCGTTCGTAGTGTGGACTTTAGTCCGCAAAATACTGCGGACTAAAGTCCACACTACGAACATTATTACAAAAATAATCCGGTTTCTACGAGAAAATTGCGTATAGCAACGAGATATCTCGGAAGAAACCGGATTTTTAGCGCTTTAGTGCATTCAGGAATGTTAGACTGACGGTGGCTAAACTATGGTGACAAGAATATCTTGAGCGTGAGAGTCAACTTTCATAGTTTCCCCTTCATAAACCTGAATAATTTTGCCAGTACCGTCGATGACAAAAGTAACGCGCTTGGCGTAATCGCCTTTCTCGACATCGTAGGCTTTGGTAATCGCGCCATCAACATCTGCTAATAGCTGGAAAGGCAAACCGTACTTCTCCGTGAACTTTTGGTGCGATTCTTCGTTGTCGCGGCTGACACCGAGAACAACTATATCTTTGCCCTTGTATTCTTCATGGGCTGCTTTGAAGCTTTGAGCTTGTCTGGTGCAGCCGGGGGTGTCGTCTTTGGGGTAGAAATACAAGATGACGGTTTTACCCGTGAAGTCGGAGAGGGAGACGGTTTTGCCGTTTGTGTCTTTGGCGGTGAATTGAGGAGCCGCGCACCCAACTGGTAATGTCATAGTTTTGTGTTTCTGGAGATTTATGATTGTATTTTAATTCATTGTGGGCTGCTGGCGTCAATATTTTGAATTCAAGGTTGGCGGTTGACTGTGGGAAACGGAAAATTCGCGCTTTGAAATAGTTCGGCTGGGTTATTTTATGCCTTGACTTGCGGGCGATCGCGTGTTAGATTGTCGCTGTGTTGTTTTAATATTCATACATCCAAAAATAGAACCGTTTTTATGAAGCTAGACATTTTTAAATATATATACAATCAAGGCTTGCCCAATGAATGGCGAGTAGAAGAATGTCGGTTAAGTCAAATCAACTTAATTGTCGGCAAAAATGCCAGCGGTAAATCCAGAATTGCCAAAGCAATACATCTACTATCTCAGCTATTATCAGTAGGCGATACTCTTGATGCGCGAAACGATGAATGGCATTTATTTTTTGATATCGATCGACCAGAATCCAAAACAGAATATATATTAAAAATAGAGAAAGGTCTTGTCGTCCAAGAAAAGCTAATTATGTATGGTGAGGATAATGAACCGCTTTTGCTAGAACGAGATAGATCGGGTGAAGGTACTATCTTCGCCAAGGAACTCAACCAAAAAATCAAGTTTCAAACTCCTAAAGCAGAACTTACAGCAGTGAAGCGCAGAGACTATATTCAGCATCCCTTTTTAGAAAAATTATATCAGTGGTCTAACTCCCTAAGATTTTATGAGTTTGGAACACCACTAGGTAAGAATTTCATGACTTTGATGTCATACCCTAAGATAAAATTATCAGACAATAAAATGGAACTAAAAAGCTATAACTCGGTAGTTAGTATTTTTCAGGTTGGCAAACAGGAAATTGGGGATATCTTTATCCAAGAAATTATCAGTGACATGAAAGAAATAGGTTATAATTTATCAGAGATAGGTACGAAAATACCATCAGCAATAGAAAGAAATTTTTCCACTTATAACACTCTAGATGGTGAAGGTCTGCCAGAATTTATATATATCAAAGAAGAAGATTTGAATTTTGTCACAGAACAATCAGACATATCGCAAGGAATGTTCCGGGCTTTATCATTGTTTATTCAAATCAATTACTCTTTACTAGCGAGTAAACCTAGTTGTATTGTGATTGATGATATTGGAGAAGGGCTAGATTATCAACGCTCTTCCTCTATAATTAAAATTCTAATAGACAAAGCTCAAACAGGATTAATTCAACTTGTGATGACTACCAATGATGAGTTTATCATGAATGGTGTTCCGATAGAGTATTGGTCATTGATTGAACGAACTCCTGGCAGTGCAAAATTACATAATATTTATAATTCACGCGATAAGATTGAAGAGTTTAAGTTTATTGGACTTAATAACTTTGACTTGTTTACCAGTGAGTTGCTGTTACAAAAAGAAGGTGATGAAGAGGCAGCATAAATTATGACACAAAAGAAAATTGCTTGTTTTGTGGAAGGACAAACAGAACAGATTTTTGTTGAAAAGTTATTTCAAGAAATTGCTGGATATAAAAAAATATCTATTGAAACTTATAAATTTCAAGGCGGTAAAACTAAGCGTACAATTCAACCACTTAAACCGAGTATAGTCGAGGATGCTCGTTTTTTTGTCCTTTTATATGATTGCGGCTGTGATTCTCAGGTAGCTTCTGATATCAGAAAACAGCACGAAAGTCTAACGAAGAATGGTTATGAAAAAATTTTAGGACTTAGGGATTTATACCCAATATCTTTAACTCGAAAGGGAGAAACAGAAAGAGGAATCAGAGGATTTTTGAAGCCTTTGCAGAAAACAGGGATTCCAATTTCTATAAATTTAGCCGTTATGGAAGTAGAAGCATGGTTTTTAGCAGAATGGCATTATTTGTCTCAATTAGATAATCGCTTAAACCCTGATTTTATTCTGCAATAATTAGGCTTAGATTTAAGAAATATTGATGTTGAACAAAGGCCACATCCCAGTCAAGATTTAGATAATATTTATCAGTTAATAGGTTGTAAGTATGACAAAAGTGAAAAAATATCTCAAGAAATTATCAACTATCTAGATTATGAGTTTTTGTACTTGGAGTTAGTTAGTTGTGTCAAACAACTCAAAAGTTTTATTGGTGAGATAGATAGTTTCTTGGTTGAGTAAATCAAGCATGACTTATGTAGGATCTGTATATACAGGTGTACCGAAGTGCACTTATACTATAATTCGTGCCGTGCGTTGAACCACTTTTTAAGTCAGTCCTGATTGAATTGAACTCATTTCACAATTTTGCTAGATGTTTCATAACTCCACTTTGACTGTAAATCTGTAACAATAAAAAATACAGTACCTATTTCCAGTTTCTCTCAATGACTTTTATCCCATCGGAAGCTTTTAAATCTATTAGTTATCCCAGTCGCACTGTCAAAAGAGCCGATCGCGCGATCCGGTGCGCTCCTTTTCAATTACACTTCTTCCAGACCATCCGCGATAACAGCGTTTTCCTAAGCGCGATCGCCTCAAATGCAGGTGTCGAAAGCGGCTACACCCGATCGCCCGTAGCCGAACTAACAGCCGAAAACTCTCTGCTGTGGCTGATTCAAGTCGGCGTGTTGCGGCGCGAAGTAGATGGACAAGGGATTACCGATAGTTTTCGCCTCACGCCGCTGGGCCGCCAACTCGTGGAAAAATGGGAACGGGAAGGAAATCAAGTGCCGGATGCTTCATTGTGCGATCGCCTGGGAAATACAGTTAGCCGAGGATTCGGACTATTTTCGTAAGAGCGTTAAGGCGGTAAGGTGCGCGCCGCGCACCTGCATAATTAGATTTTGATGAGGACTGAAGTCCTCACTACAAACCTCAATTTCTCTCCCCGAATTTTCAGGCAATTAGCCCTGATTCAAAAAGCGGCTAGCCATCGACATGGCGTCAGTAATATCTACGTCGCCGTCTCCATCTCCATCTAAAAACGCATTCAAAACGGGATTTGCGCCCTGGGTTGGATTTTGGGCGTTGCCGCCGCTTTGCAGCAAATTGAGTACCAAGGGCAGTAAAACAGGGATCATCCCTTGCACTGTCTCGTTATTCAAGCCGGTTCTTTGGGCGATATCGGTCACTATTTGCGTCAGTTGGCCGCCTCCAAACAAACTCTGTACCGCTTGTGCATTGGGGTTTGTGCCGCTAAATTGGTTGACAACTTCTTGAGCTTGTGCGTCTCCAGATTGCGATCGCACGTCTTGCAATGCCGATCGCACGTATCCACCCAAAACCGACATCGCTAGCTGAGTCGTACCCGCATCGACGCCGTGGTTGCCGCTCAACTGCTCTACGGCACCCAGAATGTTGCCCAACTGATTGGGACTTGCTTGTTGGTTGGGATTGTCGATCGCGCTCAAAATTTGGTCAAAGAGTCCCATAAATTTCGCTCCGTACAGTGGTTGCTCAACTTTGAATTATAGCAAAGCCTGTTTTTCAAGATTACCGAAAATAGTTTTGAATTGGGTATTTTCACTCATCATACTATTTTTTTTTTATTAGGACGCTCGTTCTTATCCTGCACGAGCAACTTAGTTTATCGTTTCCGTTATCGGATATTTTAGGATGCACTTATACGATTACGATTTTAGATGTTAGATTGAAAAATTGGGAATGACTGATTCCGTAAGGATTTGGAAAACTGGCAAATCAGTTGCATTCTTTTTGGCAACTGGTATGACGTTAATAAACCGTGTTTCTAGGTACTTAAGATATATTTGTTTAAAAAACTATATAGTTCAACTCGCGATCGAATAAATAGGTAGGTAGGTATCAGTAAACCGACAAAGGCGTTCGGGCGGGTGAGTGGAACAATAAATTGTCTGCTAAGCTACAATTGCAGCCTCGGGCGCGATCGCCATGTTTTAGTTGCATCCGCTGGCACTCAAACCCACACTGCATCGAACCCGGAGGACAAGCCGAATCGGAATTTACGCGCGCAGCAGTACGATCGGGCGCTTCAACAGTTCCGAGTTCTGACGAAAATGTAAAAATCAAAACATAACCCTTTTACTTGCCCCTGCCCCATGCCTTTGCCGCGCCTGCTAACATTAATTGCCGCTTTCTGCCTCACCCTGGGGTTGATTATTGGGCTGGTGAGTTCCTTAACTGGGCTTTACAGTCAAGTTGCGTTCTCTGCTTCTCCGCTACTGGCTAATTTGCTAATTTTCCTGATCCTTGTACTTTTAGCAACGCTAATTTTTGCGCTGTTTTATTATCTTAGGCTGCTGCAACGTCCGGGAAAAGTTAAGGGAAAACGGGCGATCGATCCGAAGATTCCTGTTGTCAAAAGCGAAGCTGCTTCGGAAAATCTCAAAGCAATCAGACAGCAAGTCGATCGCATTCAAGACGAAGTAGCACGGCAAGCTTTGCTGTTGAGAGCCCGCGAAATAGAAGCTAGCATGGCCCTCGGCAATGTTCGGATCGTGGTTTTCGGTACCGGTTCTGCGGGCAAAACTTCGGCTGTAAATGCCCTGGTGGGGCGGATGGCGGGACAGGTGGGGGCACCGATGGGAACTACCGAAGTTGGAGAAACTTACACTCTGAAATTGAAAGGAGTCGATCGAGAATTAGCAATTACTGATACCCCAGGCATCTTGGAAGCGGGAGTAGCGGGGACTTACAGAGAGGAATTGGCGCGGCAGTTGGCGGCCCGGGCTGATTTGATCTTATTTGTGTTGGACGGCGATTTACGCAAATCTGAGTATGAACCGCTGCGGACTTTGGCCCAAATTGGCAAAAGGTCGATCGTAGTTTTTAATAAAGTAGACCTTTATCCCGACAGCGACAGAGACGAAATTCTCGATCGACTGCGACAGCGAGTTAAAGGTTTAGTATCAGCAATGGATGTAGTTGCCATTAGCGCCAACCCGCAAAAAGTTGTACTAGAAAGCGGGACAATATTTCAGCCAGACCCCGATATGATGCCATTAATTCGGCGAATCGCAGCAATTTTGCGAGCCGAAGGCGAAGACTTAATTGCAGACAACATTTTGCTACAATCTCAGCATTTAGGAGACCAAGCACGCAAGTTAATTGACGCTCAAAGACGGCGCGCTGCTGATAAAGTAGTAGAGCGCTTTCAGTGGATTGGAGCCGGAGTAATTGCCGTCACGCCTTTGCCAGTTGTAGATTTGTTAGCGACAGCAGCAGTTAACGCTCAAATGGTAGTAGAAATTGCCAAGATTTACGGCTGCGAATTAAATATCGATCGCGCCAAAGAACTAGCCCTGTCTCTCGCCAAAACCCTAGCCAGCTTAGGAATAGTTGAAGGCGTAATTCAAGTAGTCTCAAGGGCGTTGCAGTTAAGTGTAGCCGGATTTGTACTTGGCAAAGCAATTCAAGCAGTCAGCGCCGCCTATTTAACCAGAATTGCCGGGAAAAGTTTTATTGAATATTTCCGACACGACCAAGATTGGGGTGACGGCGGCATCGCCGAAGTCGTGCAAAGGCAGTTTCAGTTAAATCGGAAAGACGAATTTGTCAAAGCTTTTGTCAAAGACGCGATCGCCCGCGTTGTCGAACCTCTAAACATCTACCAGCAAGAAGAATCGGAACCAGAATTAGAAATGTCAGCAGAATTGGAACCCGAACCCTTGTATCAGCACCCAGGCGACGATTGGGAAACCCACAGCAACAAGCGAAACGATGAATGGTAATATTATGTCCCGTCAATGACAGTAATAAAAAACGGTTCGGTTCGTAGTGAGGACTTTAGTCCGCATCCACTAGGCTTGACTAAAGTCCTCACTACAAACCTATCTTATACCAATTTTTAAAATTAATGCAACAGTATATGTCAATACAGTTGACTTAAGAAAAATCTGACTTGCCAAAAATGGCTATATTGCCAGAAAATCGTCAGATGAAATTCATCAAAAGCATTAAGTAAACGGTATTGAAATACAATCCACTCCATCAAGAGAAGAGTTTTGAACCACAGAGGGCGCAGAGGGAAGAGTATTGCGAGGGTTTTGGATGTCGTAAAAAAACCTTTTATCCCTCCCCTCTCTGTGTTCTCTGTGTTCTCTGCGGTAAAATCTTCTTAATATCTACTTCACCTCTTTATAATCCAAAAATCGTCAGATGAAATTCATGAAAAGCGTTAAGTAAACCGTATTGCAGTATATGTAGGGTGTGGAGCCATCGACAATCTCTAAAAAAGAGTGAAAATCTAATAGCGACGAACCTTACACATTGGGTGAACGAAACAAACCCAACAATTTTATTGTAGCAACATTTTTTATAAATGGTATTATTATGGTCATTCACTGTGCATATGTGAAGTCAGACAGGAGTTTTAGCCCCTATCTGACTGCTGCTTTGATATCGGAAAACAGCTTTATTTGAAATTAGTCGATCGCGTCTACCGCTCTTTCAGCAGCTCGTTGAGTTCTGTCAATATCTCGATTTACTTTCGCGCGAACCTTGTCCGAGGCATCTTCAGCGTTGTATTTTACATTTCGCGCTGCATCTTTGACATTTTCTTTGCCTTCGCTGACATTATATCTCAGCGACTCAGTACCCTCAGCAGCTCTTTCTTTTGCTCCCTCGGTGGCTTCTTTAACAATCCCTTTTGCTCCCTTCAAGCCTTCGCGAGTATTTTCCTTAAGATTAGCAAAGCCTTGTTTTGTTTTGTCACCAAACTCATCAGCTTTCTGCTGAGCGGTACGAACATTGTCATTCATCTTCTCGCCAATTTGGTCGAGTTTGTTCGGCGCGTCATCTGCTACCCGCCGGATATTTTCACGCACATTGCTACTAGATTTGGTTTCGATGCGGCCCTGGGCTTCCTCTTTAAGAAGCTTAGCTTTTGCTTCTACTCCTTTAACCATTGGGTTTCTGGGATCGTCATCGCTGTATTGATTCTGGCCGCCTTTGTATACGGAAGTTACAGCCTCTGAAGGCACTTCTTTTCTAATTTGGTCGGCAGTTTTTCCGGCTATGACATCAGATCCCTTGCAGGCAGTGCTCACAAATACTAAAATGCCGGCGAGAAACACTGTTAAAATTTGTACAGCTCGAATTTTTTTCAGAAATGCAGTTAGTCTGTTCATAAAAATGCTCCTTTCTATGGTGACTTATTTTTGGGAATATGTTTAAATGCCTGGTGGTTCTATAGGTGGCTACCATTACAAACATTAAGCACTCAAACACTTGTTTAAATATACGAAGACAAACAGAAGTTTTTCATCTATCTGAAGTTACATTCCTTAAGTCATACTAGAAGCAATAACAAAAGCTTTAGTTATAGTCGCCAGAGCAGCTAAATGGGAGCATCTCATTTTTTCAAACAGCATTTTTCTTTCAGTGCGATCTTAAGAGCTCGCACTACAAATGCAAAACTGAGATGCTCCCAGCTAAATGATAGTAAAAAGCTTTTTTTACCCAAAAGAATTGGTTGAAAGCCTCTCCCTTTAAGGGAGAAATTAAAATCATACTATTGATTGCTCCAATCCTCTGACTTAAGGGTATAGGTTGCTCTCAAACTGTCAACTAAGAGGGCTATAACGGGGACAGTACCCCTACAACTGTCAACTGTTCAAGAGTTCTATTACCGCCGCAAGTCATCTATACATATAGCGGCGATCGCGACAGGAATACTGTAGTTGAACTGTTTTGCGCTTTGGGAGCTAAAAAAACCTTCCGGTCAGGAACCAGAAGGAAATGGGTGTACGATCTCAAGTACAACAAGGTCTTTAATGGCAATTGTCGCCGCACGTGCCGATCGCCCACATCTGTCTAATGGCGGAAAGTATCTGCACAGTTACTAATCATTTTGAATAGCTGTTTTTAGACTCTTGCAGAATTCGCCGATCGCCTCTAAACCCTCTTCTGGAGTTCCTTGGGCCAAGCGTTTGACAAAAGCACTACCAACAATCGCAGCATCTGCACCCCATTCTTTGACTTGACGGGCGTGTTCGGGTTTCGAGATACCAAAGCCGACGCCGATGGGTTTGTCGGTGATGCTGCGGATTTCTTGCAGCAACTCTTTTGCTCGCGTATCTAAGCCTTCCCGCACTCCTGTCACCCCCATCACGCTGACTAAGTAAATAAATCCTTGAGACGCGCGAGCGATCGCTTCTATCCGACTTTTGGGACTTGTGGGAGCAACTAATAAGGTGAGTTCAATCCCTAATTTGTTGGCAGGTTGGATGAGGCTGTCAGCTTCTTCTAAGGGCAAGTCTGGTACAAGCAATCCCTGAACTCCAGCACTTTTGATTTCCTGCAAGAAGGTTTCGATACCTCGGTACAAAATCGGGTTGTAGTATGCGAAAAGAATGATGGGCGATCGCAAATTCGGACTAACTCTCGCTACCATTTCCAGCACCGAATCTAACCGCGTCCCCCGCTGTAGCGCCCTCGTAGCAGCAGCTTGAATCACCGGCCCGTCAGCTAGGGGATCGGAATAAGGTACGCCAAGCTCGATCGCATCTGCACCGTTATCATCCAAAACTTGTAGCGCTTTAGCCGTTGTCTCCAAATCTGGATCGCCAGCAGTAATAAAAGGAATTAATCCACACTGGTTGCTTTTTCGCAACGTTTCAAAACAATGAGAAATAGTCATTAGGCAGTTGGCAGTTGGTTGTTGGCGGTTGATTCTTCGCAGTTGATTCTTCGCAGTTGATTCTTCGCAGTTGATTCTTGGTAGTTGGTTGTTGGCAGTTGATTCTTCGCAGTTGATTCTTCGCAGTTGATTCTTGGTAGTTGGTTGTTGGCAGTTGATTCTTGGCAGTTGGTATTAGCTAATAACAACTAATATCATGTCCGATTGATTAACCATAATATCCCGGTCGGGGCAGGTTTTTGAGATTGTCAATTATTGGCTGGTATTGTTGGCTCACGGGCCCCTACAAAAATCGAGGTCGCTCGACCGGACATGATATGACAACTAACAACTAACAACTAACAACTAACAACTAACCACTGATACCAATTTAATATGAAGTTGCACATATCTCGATCCCCCTCGCATCCCCCGAATCGTTGCGGGGACTTTGATAGGAATCTTGTCCCCCCCTTATCAAGGGGGGTTAGGGGGGATCCGAATTTGGGAGCAGCCTTATAAAAAATTGGTATGACAACTGACAACTGACAACTAACCACTGACTAACTATCTTTTTCCTGCTCAATTTCGGCTTGAAGTTTGGCTAACTCTTCAGGAGTGAGTTCATCGAGGCGCTTCTGCAAAACAGCCTCTTTGTACTCTTGCAGTTGCTGACTGTAAGTCATCTTTTGAGTAAGCGCTCGAAACAAATAAGTCACCAGCCAGCCAATCAAGCCAGCTATCAAAAATAACTGACTCCAAATCCCAGCATTCATGCTGTCGAGTCCGGCGAATTGTAGCACCAAGTAGGCCAACCCACCTGCTACAAAAAAGCCTAGACTGATTCCAATTACGTCAATACGTCGCATTTAGGCTTCTATCTGCCGCCGTTTGGGGCGAAAATTCAAAAAAGGAGCGAGGAGAAACATACCAGGGAAAAAGAAGAACATCAAGAAGTACATGAAGCCACGCTCAAAAGAGGAGGCCACGTACCAGCGACTGTTCAGGTAAGCGTAGGTGCCCGCGGGTACTACCAGGAGGTAAGCTCCTCCCAAGACGGCGTAAAGCAGCAAGGTAATATACATAGATTTGCTTTAAGGGAATAATAACAGGGTAAGTCGGTTGACACGCTCAGCTAGCTGGTTAACTATTGTACCGCTTGGGGAGATACAGCGCGACTTTTGAGAATTTTTCAATTAGGGGTTGCGCTATTTAGGGTTTTGCGTGTAGAATAAAAGGCTGTTGTTGTCAGTGGGTCAAAACCACAGCAGCAGCTTCACGAAAGGGGGTGTGGCGGAATGGTAGACGCTACGGACTTAAAATCCGTTGACCCGAAACGGTCGTGTGGGTTCAAGTCCCTCCACCCCCATTAAATTTAAGTTGAGAAAGCGCGATCGAACCCTCCGGAGCGAACGAGTGCTGTCCCCGCGATCGAGCCTTCGGGAGCAAACAAACACGACGGCGCCACGTGCAATATTAGGCTGCAACTGGCAAAGTAATCACAAATTCCGTACCGTCTCCTATTTGAGAATTCATCTCAATTTTGCCTTGATGCTTGGCAACGATTTGATAGGAAATAGCCAATCCCAATCCAGTGCCTTTGCCGATCGACTTTGTAGTAAAAAACGGGTCAAATATCTGTTGGGCAGTGGCTGCGGTAATTCCCGGCCCATTATCCCGAATCTTGACAGTGATAGCATTATCTGCCGTAACTTCCGTGCAGATCCAAATCGTTGGTGAAAACGCTCTGTCTGCCTTTTTTAGCTCCTCCAGCGCATCAATTGCATTGCCGAGTACGTTCATAAATACTTGATTCAGTTGCGCTCCATAGCACTCAACCGGAGGCAAATTAGCGTATTCTTTAATAACTTCGATACCTTGTTTGAGTCGGTGATTGAGAATTATCAGGGTGCTGTCTATTCCTTCGTGAATGTCCGCAGGTTTCATGTAACCGTCGTCTAAACGGGAAAAGTTACGCATGGATACAACAATTTCGCGAATGCGATCGGCTCCCATTTTCATCGAAGCAAGCGTTTTTGGCAAATCTTTGCTGAGAAAGTCCAATTCAATGTCTTCGATGCAGTCTTTAATTTCATCCGGTGGGTTGGGATAGTATGCTTGATAGAGAGCTACCAAGTCTGCCAAATCTTGGATGTATCTATTAGCATGGTCAATGTTACCACCGATGAAGTTGACGGGATTGTTGATTTCGTGGGCGATCCCTGCCACCATTTGACCGAGAGACGACATTTTTTCAGTCTGAATTAATTGGGATTGAGTTTCTTTTAGTTCTTGTGTATAATCGCTAACTCGCTGAATCAATTCATTGAAAGAAGCCGCTAAAACTCCGATTTCGTCTTCAGTTGTGACTGGTACTTGCAGGTTAAAATTAGATTCGCGGGCTACTTGCTGGGCTACGTTAGTCACGCTTTCGAGGGGTTGGGCAATGGCGCGGCTCGTTTTGTCCGCCAGTAACACGGCGAGGAGTCCGGAAATTACCATACTCCCGAGAATAATTCGGTTTCGCAAACTTTCAGCTTCTTCTAATGCTTCTACCCCTTGCAGTTTTTGAATTTCTACGGTAGCAATTAATTGGGTTAAATGGTCGGAAAGTGTATCTAGTACGATCGCCTCTTCGCCGCTGCGATTTCTCAACAATTGTAGCTGTGCCGACTCGATGCGGTTAGCTTCCAAATGCCACACTTCGGCTTCTTTTAATTGCAGTTTAGTTAGCCGATCGTAATAATCGATCACCATCGCATACCTTGGCAATATTGACTGCAAATCTTTCTCTTGTCTTGCTAGCCAGTCGGGATTTTCGATCGCAAAAACTTGTAATTCCGCAATCAGAATTTTCGCCTGATTGATTTGCTGGACAAACCGATCGTGTTCGTATTGCAGCCACACCGTGTTTCCCAAAACTGCCGGGAATCTCGCTGCGTGCGATCGGGCTTCAAATATGCTATTTTGCAAATTTTGCAACAGTTGCTGTTGTTGTTGAGCAACATTTACCTGAATTAAAGCTTGCTTGCGAAAGTAGTCTCCCACTTTCAGGCCCGCACCCGTTCCCAAAATCGCTATGCCGATAGCCAAAGCATAGCCATAGCTGATTTTTTGGCCGATCCGCAAATGGTTGAATCGTTCCCTTAGCCAGTTTAAATTAATAAATCTATGGTGTAACAATTTTTTCTGAGCAGAGTTTGCTGGCTCTACTTTGCTATCTTGGGGCTGAGTGTCGGTCAATAATAACATCGAAAGTTCCTCCCAAACAAATCAGGAGTAGTTGACATCCTGCACAATTTTTTGCAATATCGAGAAACAGCATAAACCTGTATTTCTCAGTTAATCAGTAGATTTGTTGAAAAATTATAATACTTCGTATTCTACTCCTAAAAAAACGATAGGGAGATACGATAATTTTTCGGATTTTTAACTTTTTCGTTTTCTAGGCTGACAGTTAGTTGAGTACAAAATGTCAAACTAATCTTTCTATTGAATTTGCCAGATCAATTGCTATTTGAGCTGCCAGCCGACGCGATTTACCCCATAACGCCTTAATTATCTCTGTTCTTAGACAAAAGTGTTTGTGATCTGTATCAACAATTTATGTGATTATACGCAACTTTACAAAAATCATAAAAAAAGCTACAGTATTTTCACTTACTTAGTTAAGGATACAAGCTCTAACTACGGGTTCTTCCGGTTTTTTTTGCCAGTTCTAGGTGGGATTTCAGCAATTTTGCGAAAATATCGTCGCTGTCAGTAAATCCATAAGCTTGCATTACATTGGCGATCGACCTTAAAATACAGTTTATAAAGTTAGCTAGTTGTTTCTTCAAAAAACTTATTATAAAATTGAGTAATTCCCCACTGTTTTGGCAACTTTTTTTACTTCGGTACTATAAAATAGTAAAATCGAAACACCATCGCATTTCTCATCCCTAAACATTTTCTCTTTTAATCGTGGAGCACGTGTAATCATGGTAAAGTCTCAGTATGAGGGATATTCCGTCGGCAAAAAACACACTTTCGCACTCAGGGAAAACTTCGGGAATGCCAAAGTGTATGCACAAAATGCACAATCAGTGCTTAACAAAGCTACTGGATTTATCAGTGCTTACGATTTCACGCTAAATCCTTATCGGGGCTGTCAGTACGGATGCAGCTATTGTTATGCTGCTGCTTTCAGCCCGAATTCACAGATGCGAGATGATTGGGGAAATTGGGTAATTATCAAGCAAAATGCAGTGGCAATTATTAAGAAAGAGTTAGAACGTTGGCACAAGAAAAACCCCGATCGCCCACCGACAATTTACATGAGTAGTGTCACAGATCCGTATCAGCCAATTGAATCGAAAGAACAACTAACTCGGCATTTGTTAGAAGTCATGGTTCCCTATCAGCCGACGCTGGTTATCCAAACTCGCAGTCCTATGATAACTAGAGATATCGATATTTTACAGCAATTCCAGCGATTGCGAATCAACATGAGCATTCCAACTGGTAGCGAAAAAGTGCGGAAAGATTTTGAACCAAAATCGCCGAGTATTCCTGCAAGACTTAAAGCTATTGCCAAACTGAAATACAGCTTTCCTTATCAAGAAAATTGCGAAGTCAGATTTTCTATAACTGTGACCCCACTACTACCTACCCTACCAGAAGATGAAGGTAATTTTATTAGCAAGCTAGAAGTTGTCGATCGGGTAGTGATTCAAGATTTTCATGCCAGCAACGAGCGATCGCTAATTGCGTCAACGCGCTCAGAAGCATTAGCTCTTAAACAAAAGTACGCTTGGTGGTACAATAGCGAACAGCAGAGTTATCGCAAGTTTAAAAATAAACTCAAGGCGATGCTCCCGGATGTTGAAATCATGGAAGGCAAAGAGGGATTTGGCTATGAATAATTTGGTAGCTAACTGGTGGCGTTCTCAAAAGTTTAACCAAGCCGTTAAGAGTCAAAATAATCGACTTGCCCAAAAACTGTTAAAAGAAATACAAAATTCAGGGGCAAAATTATCGTGGCAGGAGAAACTATATAAAGAATGGCTACAGCTTGAAAAATTACTGCAACAAAAAAATAACCGCCTCCAAGAAGGCGATCGGCGTTTAGCAGAGTTAGAAATGGAACTGGGGTTCGGAAAAATTGATGCCTTTCCCGGAGATATTGATGACTTAAGCTTATTGACTCCGGATACACAATTTATTGAAGTTATTTCACAAAGTTTCAAGCTTAAAGAATGCGATGCCAGCATGATTCAATGCACAGGGATTTATGAAAAAGTATTTGATAAGTTTGAACAACATTTAGCTGGATTTATCAAAAATGATCTGAATAATTTGAGTCGGCAAAAAACAAATTTTGATTCTTTACTTCAACAAGCTATTGACGATATACAAAAACTCAAAGAAGGACAAGATCCTCAATACAGTTTTGAGCTAAGTCCTCACATCTATTTAATGAGGTATTTCCTAGAGAACGTCTATTGTGCATATCTAGCTTGGTTTCTCATTTACAAAGCAGGATTATTACCAACTAAAGTCAATATCCTTGATATTGCCGCAGGGCCGGGGACAGTTGCCTACGGATTAGGTTTGTTCCTGCAAACTATTAACGACTTTTGTTTAATACCGCCAATGCACATATCCTATTACTCTTTGGAACAGCAAAAAGCTTTTCAATATCGCGGACTCCAATTTTGGCGGCAATATATGGAACCCCACGCGATCAATGCTTACTTTCGGTTTGACACTTCTAGTATCTTTGATGGTGAAAGTCAATCTAAAAAAATTCCTCAAAACTTTTTTGAGTTTATTGTAATTTCTCACTGTTTTTTTAACGATGAGGATAGAAGAGAAAAATCCCATCGAATTTATAAGGATATATTTACGAACTGCCTGACAGATTCTGGTTATGTTTTGCTAATTATTCAAGAAAAAAAGTTGATTAAACCTTACAATATTCGTCAAATTGATGATGACGGACAGGAGTTAAGCGTAGTAAAACAATTTGTTGACGATCTGGGGTTGAACTTAGTTTGGTATAAATATTTAAGTGCAACTGATAGCAGGAAATCCCTTCCTAACTTTGCAAAATTTGCTAGAGAAAGTTTACCTCTCCAGCAATTTATCAGTCCGCTTTTTCGCCAGCATTTTAAGTTACATTATGACTTAAATTATAAACTTGACGACTATGTGATATTGGCAAAAAATAATTTTAAATAAAGAAAACAAGTCTCACAAATCTTGACCAAATAAGTTTCAATTTTAATTTAAATTAGAAAAATCTGTGCTTCTAAATTCGACTGACAAACCTACAAATAAATTTCAAAATGGTTGGCACGGCTGCCTCAATTTAGCCTACGCAAACCGCTCCGGCGCCACTCAAATTATTCACAATCAAATGCAAGCGCCCCTCAAGGTGCAGCGTCCGTTTTATCCTGAAGGGAAAGAGGTTTGTCACAGCGTAATTTTGCACACGGCTGGGGGAGTTGTCGGGGGCGATCGCCTTTCGCTCAATTTCCACCTCCAAGAAAACGCCAAAGCCTTAATCACCACCGCTGCGGCTGGTAAAATTTATCGCAGCAGCGGACAGTTAGCGCAACAAGATATTGACATTCAACTAGATACTGGCGCTCATTTGGAATGGCTTCCCCAGGAAACCATCGTTTTTGACGGCGCAATTTACCGACAAGATTTACGGGTAGAATTAGCACCGCAAGCCAGTATTTTGCTGTGGGAAATTACGCGGTTCGGACGCAGTGCTAGGGGCGAAAAGTTCTTGTCTGGAGAATGGCGATCGCACACCGAAATCTGGCAAAAAAACAGCCCTCTGTGGATTGACAGACAATGGCTCAAAGGTGGGGGCGAAATGCTCGAAAGCGCTCACGGCTTAGCAGGAAAACCCGTAGTTGCTACCCTCGCTTGGATCGGCGAACCAGTCACAGCCCAGATGCTGGAAAAAGTGCGAGCTTTGCGGTGCGAAGATACAATTTATTCCGGATCTGTAGCCGTTAATTCTGCTGCCGGCGTTACTCGCATTCCCAACGGTTTGCTGTGCCGATATCGCGGTTCGTCCACCGCTGCCGCCAGAGACTGGTTTGTCGCCATTTGGCAATTGCTGCGCTTGTCTTTTTCAGGACGCCCTTGCTGTTTGCCCAGAGTTTGGATAAAATAGCATTCTATTTTAGTTTCACCTAGTTTCTGTTTCCGCTGCAACACATCAAATGCAATACCCGCCCCCAGTACCCGACAGACAAATTCTTGCGATTGACATTCGTCATGACAAATATAGCCGATTTAAGTCAGAAATATGCGATCGGCAAAAAGTCGTTTTCGGTTCTTTGCTAAAGTCCAAAAACAAAAGGATAAATCACCTTGACACAAACCAGATGTTAACACTATCTTGAGTCATGGGATGTAATTACCGATGATTTGCCACCGCTGATAGTTGAACTTGAATAAATAATGCGATCGCACTTAAAAGAATAAAAATGCAACTCACCCCCCAAGAAAAAGACAAACTGCTGATTTTCACCGCCGCCCTGCTAGCAGAGCGTCGCAAACAAAGAGGTTTAAAATTAAACTATCCAGAAGCCCTAGCCTACATTTCCGCAGCGATCTTAGAAGGAGCAAGAGATGGTCTCACCGTCGCCGATTTAATGAGTTACGGTACAACTCTCCTGACGCGGGAAGATGTGATGGAAGGCATACCGGAAATGGTGCATGAGGTGCAAGTTGAGGCGACTTTTCCCGACGGAACTAAGTTGGTGACAGTGCACGATCCAATTCGTTAAATAATATTTAAACCCACAGACTCGCAGGAGACAGATATGATTCCGGGAGAAATGATTGTTTCAGACGGTGAAATTGAGCTAAATGCCGATCGCCCAACAGTGCGGTTGCTGGTTGCAAATACGGGTGACAGGCCCATTCAAGTTGGTTCTCACTATCACTTTTACGAAGCGAACGAAGCCTTAGAATTTGAACGAGAACAAGCAAAAGGAATGCGGTTGGATATCCCCGCAGGTACAGCAGTGAGATTTGAGCCGGGAGATGAAAGAGAAATTCAATTAGTACCGTTTGTGGGTAGCCGTCAAGTCTACGGCTTTAATGGAAAAGTGAACGGTCATCTGGAAGGTTAAGTATGAAAGCAGAAAATCGTTTGCAAGTGTTGAATGTTGAATTGGGAATTTGTTAACTTAAAACTCATCCCAGTTAAAATAATGCAACTTTAACCTCGCAATCCCAACCAGGATCGCGCTCGGTCATCCTATGGAAAAGCTAAAATCAAAATGGTATCACTTACCAGAAAGAATTGGTTGAAAGCCTCTCCCCGATCGGGAGAAATTAAAATCAGACTATTCATTACTCCAATTCTCTTCCTTCTAGGTAGAGGTCGCTCTCCTTCGGTCAACTGTCAACTGCCAACTGTCAACTGTTGAACAGCACTACCCCTGGAGAGTGACAAAGCAATGTCAAAAAAATTCTCTGCATAAGTGTATAAATGCCTTTCTTTTGTTAGTGAAACCTCAGACTTTTGAGCGAGTTAAAATCGGCAGTTTGCGATCGATATTGGTATTCAAAACCGCAAACATACACAGCAAAAGCGCATGATGAATCCAAAATTAGTTGACCAGATCAAACAGATGTTGAAGCAGAGTTTGCTTGCAACGTCGAGGCGTATCTGGAGAACCCCGTTAGATCGGCGTACCAGCATCAAATTATTAGATAACAGCATCGTTTACAAACAGCAGCACGAACCTGTCAACATACCTGCATTAACTTCAGTAAATGGAGTACCTTCTCGGTTTTTTACCACAGAAAAAACCGTGTCTTTTGACCCGGATTATGTGTGGAAAATTTCCGTGAATAAACAAGTAGAGGCTCTAACTATTTGTACGTCTGGAAACACGCTGCTAAATCACAAATTGCTGTTAGACCTAGATTTTCGGATTAGCGGCGCGGGTATTCTGGAATGGCCTTATAAACCCCACCAAATTACGTATCCGCTGGTAGTTGCTCCTTGGTCGCATTTGTGGTGCAGTTATTACGATTATGTAATTTTTGTACTGGCAAAACTTTGTAGGATTGAGGAGGCTTTAGGTAAGGAAATTTGGCAAGAAGCCAAAATTTGTTATCCTTTGCGTTATACAGATTTTGAATTAGATTTTCTGACAAAACTCGGTATTCCTAAAAGCTCGCTAATCGACTCTCGGGCTGGAGATACAGCATATCATGCAGAAAGTTTAGTATTAGGAAACAATCAAGATTGGTATTTCCCCAGTCCTTACGATATAGAGCTTTTGCGGAATAAATTCTGTATTAAGGAAAATGTCAAGCCTTACAGAAAATTGTATCTTTCTAGAAGCGGGCGGCGCCAGGTTAAAAATGAGGCACAAGTACGAGAGGTGTTGAAAGAGTTTGATTTTGAAATTTTGGAAGATATCTCGCGCACTGTGGATGAACAAATTCGCCTGTTTGCAGAAGCAGCGGTGGTTGTTGGCCCTCACGGCGCTGGTTTTACAAATTTGTTGTGGTGTCAGCCTGGAACGAAAGTATTGGAATGCTTTTATGGCGGGTACACGCCGCCGTTTTTCTATTACATTTCCCAGATATTGGGATTAGAATACTCCCGTATGGTTGATAACAGCGACGATTCGGAAGATTGGAGTTTAATTAGCGTGGATATGACGGTGGATGTGGAGGTTTTGAGAAGGGAAGTCAAGAAAATGCTGGAATGAATTTACAAATCGACAAATGGGGCGATCGCACAAATATTGTAAATATTTGCTAACTTAGATTGAGTAACTCTGGGCATAGTATAATTTAAGCGAGCCTCAACTGCCAACTAAAAAATTATTTATATTAGGAGAAAGCATGAGTTACAGAATGGATCGTCGCGCTTACGCGGAAACCTTCGGGCCGACAACGGGCGATCGCGTGCGGTTAGCTGATACTGAGTTATTCATAGAAGTTGAGCAAGATTTCACAACCTACGGGGATGAAGTTAAGTTTGGCGGCGGTAAAGTCATTCGCGATGGCATGGGACAGTCGCCTATTTCTAATGCTGATGGTGCTGTTGATACGGTAATTACTAATGCCTTGATATTGGATTGGTGGGGTATTGTCAAGGCAGATATTGGGATTAAAGATGGCAAAATTTTTAAAATTGGGAAAGCCGGAAATCCTTACATTCAAGATAGGATAGATATTATTATCGGGCCCGGAACGGAAGTAATTGCTGGTGAGGGAATGATTCTGACGGCGGGGGGAGTTGATACTCACATTCATTTTATTTGCCCGCAACAAATCGAAGTGGCGATCGCCTCTGGAGTCACTACCATGATCGGCGGCGGCACTGGCCCAGCAACGGGTACAAACGCTACAACTTGCACTCCGGGGCCTTGGCATATGTACAGAATGCTGCAAGCCGCCGATGCTTTCCCGGTGAATCTGGGATTTTTAGGTAAGGGAAATAGCAGTCAACCTCAAGGTTTAGTCGAGCAAGTTTTGGCCGGTGCAATGGGTTTGAAGCTTCATGAAGATTGGGGAACTACGCCAGCAACGATCGACAATTGTTTGAATGTAGCTGAGGAGTACGACGTGCAGGTGGCAATTCACACAGATACTCTGAATGAAGCGGGATTTGTGGAAGCTACAATTGCTGCGTTTAAAAATCGGGCTATTCACACTTACCACACAGAAGGTGCTGGCGGCGGACACGCACCGGATATTATTAAAGTGTGCGGCCAAGCTAATGTTTTGCCTTCGTCTACTAATCCGACTCGCCCTTATACTGTCAACACTTTGGAAGAACATTTAGATATGTTGATGGTTTGCCACCATTTGGATCGGGGGATTCCTGAGGATGTGGCTTTTGCTGAGTCGAGAATTAGAAGGGAAACTATTGCTGCTGAGGATATTTTGCACGATTTGGGTGCTTTTAGTATGATTTCTTCTGATTCTCAGGCCATGGGAAGAGTTGGAGAAGTGATTATTCGGACTTGGCAAACGGCGCATAAGATGAAGGTGCAAAGGGGGAATTTACCCCCCCTAGCCCCCCCTTACCAAGGGGGGAATTTACCCCCCCTAACCCCCCCTTACCAAGGGGGGGGAATAGAGGGAGGAAATGATAATTTTCGGGCGAAGCGGTATATTGCAAAATATACAATTAATCCGGCGATTACTCACGGAATTAGTCAGTATGTGGGTTCGGTGGAAGAGGGTAAGTTGGCGGATTTGTGTTTGTGGCGGCCGGCGTTTTTTGGGGTGAAACCGGAGTTGGTAATTAAGGGTGGTGCGATCGCCTACGGGCAGATGGGAGACGCTAATGCGAGCATTCCGACGCCGCAGCCGGTGCATATGCGGCCGATGTTTGGCAGCTTTGGGGGGGCAATTGGGGCGACTTGTTTGAC
Organism: Microcoleus sp. CAWBG58; assembly: GCF_020883045.1. Lineage (NCBI taxonomy): Bacteria > Bacillati > Cyanobacteriota > Cyanophyceae > Oscillatoriales > Microcoleaceae > Microcoleus > Microcoleus sp. CAWBG58. The sequence goes on from NZ_JAHRFA010000039.1 coordinate 37,003, forward strand.
GTTTGTTTCGCAGGTGGCGCGCGATCGAGACATTGCAGCACAGCTCGGTTTACAAAAGCCAACTGTAGCAGTTTCCGGGACACGGCAGATTAGTAAAAGAGATATGAAACTCAACGATTATTTGCCGCACGTGGAAGTCGATCCAGAAACCTATGAAGTGAGGGCGGATGGACAATTGTTGACTTGCGAACCGGCAACTGTTTTGCCAATGGCGCAGAGATATTTTCTGTTTTGATTGGTTGTCCAGCCTCATCAAAACAATTCCAAAATCCCGTAGGGGCGGCTTCACCAACCATCTATGAAATCCACAAACAATCTCATAAACCCGCCCCAGCCCCGCGATTATTTACATGAACATTTCGCAATAAATGATGGTAGATTTGTATTGTGGGTGGCGCGGGGGCGGGTTTATGAAATTATTCATTTTTACCGTAAATTGTTGGTGAACCCGCCCCTACAAATTTGGTTTCAATAGCCTCATCAAAACAATTCCAAAATCCCGTAGGGGCGGCTTCACCAACCATCTATGAAATCCACAAACAATCTCATAAACCCGCCCCATCCCCGCGATTATTTAGATGAACATTTCGCAATAAATGATGGTAGATTTGTATTGTGGGTGGCGCGGGGGCGGGTTTATGAAATTATTCATTTTTACCGTAAATTGTTGGTGAACCCGCCCCTACAAATTTGGTTTAATAAGATAACAAATTGTTCTAACACGGCAAATTATGAATTACCAATTACAATTACCAATTACCAATTAAGCTTATGCTATATTTAGCCCAAATACAAAAAAAGGAAATTTCAGATGAGATAAGTCTGCAATTGCTGGCTTGTCAAAATTCTGATGAGACATGGGCTATGGTTTTTCAAGAAGCTGTCTTGACGCTACCGCCAGATTGCGATCGCAATGTTTTAAATGAAGGGATGCTAGTATTAGCAGATATTGGCGAAAATAGCAAGATTTTGTTGCATATTCAAACGGCTACAAACTGGGTGCTAGAATTAGTTCAGAAGTATTTAACAACAGGCTTTACTCCCGATTTTTTGCAACAAGAAGCCCAGAAGGCGGAAGGGTGGCGGCAATCTCTCACCTTGCAAAGTCAAGAGTTGTCTCGCCGCTTTATCGAAGTTGAAGCCCGCCGCGAACAAATTCAAAATTTAGAGGCCAAACTACAACAGGAAAAGGAATTGCTCGAAAGTACGATCGCCCAATTGAAGGCAGACAATTGAACACAAAATTTGAAAATTAGAGCCCGCCGAATATAATTCGGGGCTATACAAACAAAGTCCGCCTACGCGGACTAAGATCGAAGGAATATGATTGAGCTAAAGCACTTTGGACTTGATCCAAGCGGCGGGGAGACACAGCAGTTTCTGAGAATTGGTAACGTAGGCCCGCTTCTGAAACACATCATACTGATTGCGCTCGATCGCATTTAAGATCTTACTGTACAGCATTGTCGCAGCCCAAACTGTCCAGCGGATATCGGGACTCAGCACTTTAATTCCCGGTTCGGCGCTGGCGTATAATTTGCGAGCTCGCTGAATTTGAAAGCGCATCAATTCCCGCCAGCGGTTGTCAATTACACCGTTGAATAAGTCTTCCTCAGTGTAGTTAAACAGCGCTAAGTCTTCTAAGGGAATGTAAATGCGGCCGCGGCGGGCGTCTTCTCCCACATCGCGCAGAATATTCGTCAACTGCTTGGCTATACCGAGGGCGACGGCTTCTTCTTTGGGAATTCTATTCCCCCAGTGCCAATTCCAATTAGCAGCGGAGTTGGATTCGTCTACGCCCATCACAGACATCGACATCAGCCCGACAGTGCCGGCTACTCGGTAACAGTAAAGATTGAGCTCTTCAAAAGTTTCGTAGCGACTGCGGTACAAGTCCATTTGCTGGCCCGCAATCATCTCTCGAAACGGCTGAATGTCGATCGGGAAACGAGACAGCGTATCCACCAAAGCCACGTCATAATCATCGTGGGGATGGCCCGCAAACACAGATTCTAGGCGTTTTTCCCACAAATTTAGCGTTTCAGGGGTCGTAGCCTCAGAACCAGGCCCGTCTACGAGTTCGTCGGTGCGGCGGCACCAGACGTAAATCGCCCAGATTGCCCGACGCTTGGCTTCGGGCATGAGTTGAGTGCCTAAATAAAAATTTTTGGCATAACTCGCTGTGACTTGGCGGCACAGTTCGTAGGATTCATCCAAAGAGGCCAGAGTTCTCATGCACTGGAGTTTTGACAGTTGCAGCATCCGAGAATAAGAAATTTAAAGATTAGAACTGACATTCCCCCGTTGAGACAACAGGAGATTCTTTTACGTCTTGAGGACTTACGCATCTGAACAAAGAAACTGGGTTTTTGAACCGAGATTGAGGGTTTTAAGCAAATATTTTGGCTAAAAACCCGGTTTCTGGTCGCCCGTGCGTCAGCCCCAGTCTTTATGAAAAATTCTTAATTTTTCATTTTTTATTGGCAGTTGAAATAGCCTGCGCTGTCAGCTTACCAGAAAGCACGGCACCTTCCATACTCGCAAGATAACGCTGCATTGTATAATCCCCCGTTAGATAGAAATTGCTAATCGGAGTTGTTTGCGAGGGACGGCATTCCTGGCGTCCGGGGGTGGCTTTGTAGACGGAACGTGGGGTTTTGACTACGTGATATTTGAGCACCTTGGCGGGTTCTGGGATTTGGTCGGGAAAGAGTTTTTCTAACTCGACCATTGTGGCTGCGACGATATCTTCGTCGGATTTGCCTATCCAGTCCTTTGCCGGTGCGAGTACCAATTCCAGCATGGATTTGTCTGGGTTGGCATATTCGCGGCAGGTGTTGCTCATGTCGGCGTAGACGCTCAGCAAGGGCGATCGCGAGAACAGCAAATGGTCGATATCTGTCAGCTTGCGATCGAACCACAAGTGTACATTAATCACCGGTACTCCCTCCAAACCTTCGAGCTTTTTGAAATAAGCCATTTCGCCCCAAGGTTTTGGCATCATCAGCTTCAGCGGGTCAACCGGCATCGCCGAAACGTAAGTATCGGCCGTCAGAATTTCTGACTGTGCCCCCTTGACGCCGCCAATCTGGAAACCGCGCACCGTGTTGTCATCATTGAGCAAAAACTCTCTGATGGGTGCATTCAGCCGGACTTCGCCACCGCGTTCAGTTATGTAGTCTACCATCGGCTGGCACAACCTCTCCGTAGGGGAACCGTCTAAAAAGGCCATTTTCGAGCCTTTTGTCTCTTGCAAGAAGCGGTTGAGGGCTGTCAGCAGAATGGTTGCAGATATTTCGTGGGGATCGATGAAGTTGAGCGCCTTGGACATGGCGATGAATACTTCTTTTTCGACTCTGGGGGGGACATTTTGCTTTTTCAGCCAGTCTGAAAAAGAGTATTTGTCCATTTCTTCGACGTATTTCTGGCCTTGAAGTATCGCCGGAATCAAACCAATGCCGAAACTGATTTTTTCGGCCCAGGTGAGCATATCGTTGTTTCTGAGGATAGCCACAAGGCCATTCAACGGAGCCGGAATATTGGGAAAATCAAAGCGAGAATAGGTTCCGGGAGTTTCTGGCTGATTGAAAATCATGGAATGTTCTTTCCATTGCAGCCTGTCTTCAATGTCAAGTTCTTTGAAGAGTTTCAGCATATTTGGGTATGCACCGAAGAAGATGTGGAGGCCGGTTTCGTACCAGTCGCCGTCTGCATCTTTCCAGGCGGCTACTTTACCGCCGAGTACGTCCCGACTTTCTAGGAGGATGGGGGTGTGACCCGCATCGGTAAGATATTTAGCGCAGGAAAGTCCTGCTAAGCCTGCTCCGGCGATCGCAACTCGCATTTGATACTACTTGGCCTCTGTGTTCGCTTCGTTTTCATTATACTTTACAACTCGTTACAATATTTTGGGGAAATCTATAGGGAAACGGCACTGCCGTGTCCGGTGCGGGGACTCAGAAACCGGGTTTTTGCCAGAAAACTTGGTAACACAATCCAAAAACCCCAAACAACCCGGTTTCTTTGGTATGTGTGCGTAATTCGCGATCGACGAAAATTTAGTAAGTTTTGTTATTATAAACTAAGAATGAATTTTGATAAATCAATTAAGTTTATGGTACAAACAATTCAAGCTCGAAATGTCACGATGTACGACTTGAGAACAAAATTTGGAATTAAATTAGTCAGAGATGACCAATTCTTTCGCGAGTGGCAGGATAATTTGCCAGAAATCTCAGAAGCTGAGAAACAGCGATTAGACAGAGTGCAAGCCAGTTACACAAATTTGCTAGAATATCCCCCGCTTCTAGAAAATACAGTCAAAATGGTAGTATTGTCTCCATTATTAGACTTGGCTGATTTTTATCTTGCTCCTTTTCACGTTACTTCAGAAAAGTCTGTAGAAATTATTGACGAAGATGAAGGAATGATTGTCAGGGGACAGTTGGATGTTTTAGCCTTGTTTCAGGAGTTTTGGGTAGTAGTTATCGAGTCCAAGAAAGCCGCGTTCTCTTTGGAAGTAGGGATTCCGCAGTTGCTAGCTTATATGTTAGCTAATCTGAAGAGCGATCGACCTACTTACGGATTGTTAATGAATGGGGCAGATTTTCTATTTGTCAAATTAGTTAAGGGGGAAACACCGCAGTACGCTTTTTCTCGGAAGTTTTGCCTTTTAAATCCAGGGAACGAGTTGTACACCGTGCTGAGTATTTTGAAGCGCCTCGGCGAGTTGAATGTGGGTAATCTGGCTTAGTCGGGGAATCAGAAACCGGGTTTTTTTCCGAAAGTCTTTGGTTTTCACCCACAGATTCAGTAAAAAACCCGGTTTCTTTGGTTGGAGTGCATAAGTCTTGAAATGGATGATTTCAGGAGGTTCCCCAGTTATACCGCAAAGGTGCGATAGGCCGCTAATGCTGCATCTTTCACGGTTTCTGGCACAATGGGAAAAGTAGTCAAAATATACGCAAATTCGGCTTCGGTTAATCCGTAAAGGTGGGCGATGATGCCATCTAATTCCGCTCGCAATTGATAGCGTTTTGTTTCATCGGTAACACCTTCTCGGTGGGAGTTTAAGCCGACTTCTCGGGCTAATTCGTCAAATTCTGGGGTGGTGCAGATCAGTTTGGCGGCGCGCTGTACGATGTCGGTGAAGTATTTGTCACCTGATGTTAATCTTGGGACAGGCATTTGATAAATGAAGAAAAAGGTAAGATTTGTCGTTACTCGCTGTCTAAAAGCACAATCAATTACATAGCTATTCATCACTGACATAAAAAATAGTTCAGCTTGACAATCAGGTTGTAACTGTTCGCTATATCTGATGACCGCTGTTGGCAACTTATGATTGCAAAAAACTTCTCTTGGCAACATAGTCATAATCATTGTTCGAGAATCGGTGTTTCTAGCAATATCTCTAAATGCCAGACGATAAGTTTGATAATCTAGCTTTTGTCCTATGTCTGTTTCATTACGTTTCAATAATGCTTTGCGTCCTTCATCCTCATCTATCCAATACTTAGGTTTACCCCATAGATGAGTAAACTGATGAATCATCTTACCTTCATAAAGTGGCAGTCTCCCTTTCCCTGGTTCTTGCTTGAATAAATGACTGTCATTAGTCATGTGAAATTCGGCAGTTAACCGCAGATTCCATTTCCCCTCAATCTGTTCGCCAAGTAACGGGAATTGGAGCATTTTCTCAGCAATCCGAATATCTCCCTCATTTTTAAACTCCATCACCGACAGAGAATCAGGAGATAATTTCCGCACTAATTCAATACTAATTTGCAAGCTATCACCACTAGGAAACCTTTGCAGTTCATCCACATCAAGTCGCATAAAAGCAGACGGAAACTCAGTGGTTATCCCATCCTTCTCAAAAGTAAGGACAACTATTTTGAAACTCTTATGAACTCCTTCAAAAATTGTTTTACGATTTTCTAAACAAAATAACCCCGTGACTTGTGTTTGACTAAATAACATTTCCCGCAGTTGCTTCGTACCCAAGTCAGTGTAAATGCCGCTGGGAATCACAATCCCGCACTCGCCACCTCTGCGTAAGAGATTAAAACATTGCTCTACAAAAAGTTTGTAGAGATTAATATCCGTACCTGCTTTTTTACCATTGACAATTGAAATCTGATTTTTATACTGTTCTGCTGAACGATAGTAAGCACTAATGTGGGGAAAATTGCTCTGATATTCCAACCAAGCATTAGCAACTTCAGAATCTTGCAAGAGTTTCTTTTGCTCTTTTTCAAAGCTCTTAATATCCATCTTCTTTTTCGTTACTAAATTGCTATGATTAGCAAAAAACTCCTTAGCATCTGGCTTGAAAATTTCCCAAGGTGGATTAGCAATAATCGCATCAAAACCTCCCCGTTCTAAAATTCTATCGAAGTGATATCCCCAGTGAAACGGTTGCAATTTTGCAATATCATCAATACTTAAAACTCGTTTCTGCGGTTTCCCCGCTAACTGCACTTCTTCATACTTAATTTTCAGCCTGGTAAACTCATCAAACAATAACTGATTTAACTTGACTTGCGACTCCTGGTTTAACTTTTCAATATGCTGCCGCAAATTCAATAATCGCGATTCTTGAGAAGTTCCTTCCTGTTTCCCGGACTGAAAAGCGTGTTTTTTATACAAATCAATCGACTTATTCTTGTCTGCTAAAATTTTTTTGTAATTAGCAGAAGCTAAAATTTGCAGCAAATTACCTTGGCGCGAATTTCCTACAGAATCAAATCGTTCTTCATCCACCCGAATCAATCCAATTAATGAATTCCCCGCCATGATGTTAAAATCAATATTCGGCAATGGTTCCAATTCGCTAACATCGTGGGCGGCCGAAACTAAGGCTAAAAATAGTCGCAATTTCGCAATTTCCACTGCTTCGGGCATGATATCCACGCCGTAGAGATTGTCGCTAATAATCCGTTTTTTGATATAATAGTTGAGTGATGAATGCTCTGTTTCGATGGTTTTGAGTAAATCATTGAGATAATGGTCGGTTAAAAACTTGCTTGTACCGATGATAGTTGAATAGATGTAAATCAGCGTTTTCATCGCTGCGACTAAAAACGCGCCGGAACCGCAGGCTGGGTCTAATAATGTGAGGTTTGGGAGGATTTCTTCTAGCAGGCGGCGGCAGAGATTTGCGTCGAGATTGGTGAGGAGTTCGGTGATGGTTTCAAATTTATGAGAAGAACCCCCCCGGCCCCCCTTGCTAAGGGGGGAGAAAGAGGGGGAGGGGGAGGAAGAGTTGGAGGAGTTGAGGGATTGGTTGACTTTATCGAGGATTAGTTTGTTGATAGTGCGATCGCACAAATACTCTGTAATCTCCGGCCTGGTATAATAAGCACCAAAGGCTTTTTGGTTAATGTATTTCTCAAAGATGTATCCCAAAACCGCCGGATTAATCTCGTTTTCCTTCCCGCCCACCGTATCGTCGAGATTCCAAGAATAGCGCGCAAATAAATCTAAGATTTTCTCAAAAGCAACATCAGGTATAGAAATATTCGGATAATTCTGTTCGATAGAATGTTCCAGAAACAGTCCGCCATTCAAGTATTTAACATCGCCGATTAATTCTGTAACGCCTTCCGCCCGTAAATCCAGAGGCTTAGCAAATCCCTCAAAAAACAGTGTTGTCAAGAATTTCGAGTAAAATAAATCCGTTCCCCGCTGCTTGCTTTCGGCTAACTTTTCCTGCAAATACATCAATCTGTCATTGTCGATAAACCCTTTGCGCTGCAAAAAATAAACAAACATCAAACGGTTGAGTAAAACCGAAGTATACCAGCGCCTATCTGTTTCTTTGTCAATGCCGCGAATCGCATTCAAAAATTCAACGTGTTGCTGTTTAAACTCTTCAAAAAACTTCTTAGTAACTCCTTCGACATCCAAGCCAACCTGCAATCTTTGGAGGACACCAGTCAACCGCAGCGTTTCTAATTCTGCTAAATCAACTTTTAAAGCTGTCACCTTACTCAACAACAAATCGCAAGGTTCCCGTTTCACATATACATGATCGCGAGGATAAAGTTTTGTACCTTCGCGCTTCACCCAATACCAGAGAGATTTAGTGCGGTTTTGGTCAATAAAAATTAATAAGTTTTCGGCAGAGATTTGGACAATTTCGCGATAAATTGTCAGTCTTTTGGCTGCATTGGGAATGTTACCGATAGCGGTGGTAATTTCATATACAACTACTCCTAAAAGTTGGGCGATTTGTTTTCGGGAATAAGTCTCGCCTTCTATTTCTGCGGGTATGGTTTTGGGGGATGATGGATTATCCCAACCGAGTTTTTGGACGAATAGTTTGTTGAATTCAAAGTCTTGGAGAAGTTGACGGGATTGTTCGAGTGTTTGTGGCATGGTTAAGAAAGTTCGGCAACGGATTTTGTAGCGGATGTAACGGATGTTATGGGAATTGGGGGCGGGTGGTTAGAAACCGGGTTTTTGCGAGAATACTGGTTTATAATCCTTAATCTCGGAAAAAACCCGGTTTCTTGGCGTAGTCGATAAATCAGAAAGACGGAATTAATTAACTTGTAAAAAACTAAAAATATCTTCAACTCGTAATTGCCAATCGCCTAACACATTCAGAACTGGTATAATATCAGTGTCATATTTCACTTCTGGTAACTGATTTGGTTGAAATACCATCACAGAACGATCGTTAGGATCTATAAATAAACCTAATTTAGTTTGGTGCTGAATCGAAAAAATAATCTTATTAATTACACGATTAGGAGACTGTTCTGGTGACAAGATTTCAATCACCCAATCGGGATGACTTTCAAATCGATTTGCAATTTCTCCATTTTCATCAACAGGGATGCGAGGCCATTCAAAAACAGCAATGTCTGGTACTAAGGAACGTCCTCCAAATGTGCAGCGTAACTCAGTCAAAGCTAAGGCTAGTTTTCTGGGTTTACCCTGTTGATTAATCGTTGAGGCAAATTCAGTTTGAATCAGACTATGTTTTCCTTGAGGCATCGGTTTTTGATAAATTTGACCGTTGATGTATTCACTCGCAGGTTCGGTTTCTGATAAATTCAAGAATGCTGCCAGAGAAAGCTTGGATTTAGGCTCAATTGATAGCGTCATAATTTTAAAATAAAGCTATTATTCATTGTACATCTTATTTGTTCTGGAACAGGTGGTATGGTGCGTCGCTCGATAATATTTGTCAGCAGCGAGAATTGTTCCCGGCGACGCACCCTACTTTAATTATATCTCCTGAAACAAGCCTAAAGAACAAATAATCATCGGTTCCCGTTTGTCTCCATCTTCACTAACTATACAAAAACGGTCATCCATTCTCAATCCTACAACTAATTCTGCTAATGCCCGATCGCCTATACCGCTTTTTAACTGCCGGTTCAACGTGTCAATTGCCGACTGACGCAGGGGATAGCGGTAAATTTCATCGATCGCTTTTGACAACTCATCCGATGCGAATATTGTACCACGCATGGACTGCGCGTAATTTTTTAAACGTTCGTAGGTTCGGAACCGAGCACCGGAGGATCTCCCTAATTGTCCGCCCGCAGTTAATTCTTCTTCTGCTATCAACTCAGCACCTTTTTTGACTAATTCGTGATGCTGTTTGTCTCTCGGAATCGCCGGAGTCGCTTCGTCGCAGGCGGCAATTCTTAATATGGCGAGTTGCGATTGCGTGACGCTGTTTCCATTGCGATCGACCCAAATCAACGAATCATTCCCCTCGGTGGTTTTCATGTACAATAAAACTCCTTCTGGCTGCAATGGTGCGGGTGTATGAGCGCGAGTTGAGTAAACTACATTTGGCATTGACTCAATGGTTTTCTTCAAAGTCGGATTATTGTCAGTCGCATTTTTCCAAATTTGAAAAGCTTCGGATGTTAGGTCAACTTCGGCATCTTCTTCGCCATCTAAAATCCCGGATTTTTCATTGTAAATATCCAGAATGACTTGCGGTGAATCATCCTCAAAAAAAGTCTCGTCGGTGCCGACAACTTCGGCATTTTCCTGTAATCGCCGGCGCAGTCTTTCCCGCAGGTTGATAATCCGTTCCACTCCTTCCTCTGGCAAAAATGAATAGCACAAAATGCGATCGGCTGTTTGCCCGATTCTATCTACTCTGCCCGCCCGCTGAATCAACCGAATGATTGCCCAAGGTAAGTCATAATTAATGATAATTGCACTATCTTGTAAGTTATGACCTTCACTCAGAATATCAGTGGTAATTAAAACCCGCAATTCTTGTTCTGGTGAGATTTTATCCCGCTTACCGTTGCTAGTTGGACTAAACCGAAATGTGAGTTCTGTGGGGTCTTTTGATTTGCCTGTTACCGATGCAACGCCTGCAATTTCGAGCTTGGTTAAGTTGTCAGTTATATAACGGACTGTATCGGCAAATTGAGTAAAAATTAGTATCTTCTCATGCGGATGAGTTTCTGCAATCAATGTCACCAAAGCTGCTAACTTTTGATCTGGTTGAGAATGCCATACACTACAAGTTTGCAATACTTCAATTAAAGAACGGGCATCGGCTAGCAAATCCCGTTTTAGCTTCTTGCTATCAAAAAAGTCTGACTTCAGCCATTTAAACCTGCGCTGGTAGCGTGTTTGATATTCTCCATAAACTACTTCTGCGCGCTGTTTAAAACTTTTTTCGCCTAACAGCAATTCCGCTTCGATATCTAAAAGTTCTCCCGAATCATCTTCGGTTTCTTCGGTATCAAAACTGCTCATTACAACTGAATCAGCATCTTCATCGCTGTTGCGGGTATCCAACAATTCTGCATCCTGAGTGCCGATCGGGATATCGGAGTTTTGCCCGATCGCATATAAGTAGATAAAATTCCGCAGGATGTGCCGTTCGATCGACTGAATAAAGGCACTGCCGCTGCTTTCTAGCCGTTTAAACAGATTTGTCCGCGAAAATCCCATCAACCGACGACCGCCACGAAATAGGGCATTTAACTGTCGCTGTTCTGCTTCAGTCGGCTGTTGTTTGGGCTTTTTGGCGATGTAATTTCCCAGCCCGTAACGGGGCAGATTTAGGGCGTTGATGACTTCGACAATTTCCGGGAAGTCAAGCTGGGCATTGGTTGTGGAAGTTTCGGATGAAAATTTAATGGTTCTGGGAAGGCGATCGGGAAAATAGGAACGAGTGCGATTGGCAAATTCTAGATATTTGCGATCGTTTTCTGCATCATTTTCCGCATAATTTTCTTTAATAAACGAGCGAGTTCGCCTCACCATATAGCGCTTCATTAAATCTCGCCAATCATCCGGATGTTCGCTCTTTTCAAAAGCAGCTAAAGAGCGCACTGAACATTGATGTCGCTTCATAAATTCTAACTCTCCTTGACTGCCGCCACCCAATTGATTGAGCAAAGCTTCCGGCCGCAATCCTAAATTTTGGTCTTCGGGAATAAACAGCCGTAACTGAGAAGATAAATCTAAATAGGTTTTGTTGTAAGGAGTTGCCGAAAGCAGAATACATTTACTTTCATTGATGGTGATATATTCTTGAATTGCTCGATATCGCTTGCCTTCTCGGTTTCTGAGGTTGTGACTTTCATCAATTAACACAACTCGATAGCGCCGCAATTCTGGCAATTCTTGCTGCACCCGACTGATCGATAAGACTTTGGCCAGCAGGCGATATTTGTCTGCATATTCTTGCCACATTTTGACCAAGTTTTTCGGACAAATAATTAAGGTTTCCAAGAGACAGTCTTCTTGGAGAATTTTGGCAATCGCCGTACCGACTAAAGTTTTGCCCAAACCTACCACATCGCCAATAATCACGCCTCCCCGTTTGGTAATGTGACGGGCGGCTAACTTAACGGCTTCTTCTTGAAACTGAAATAAATTATTAAAATCGCGGGGAATCTGAAATTCGGCAATACCTGCGATCGCCTCGCGGGACAAATGATAGATCATGTTGAGATAGATGTGATAGGGTGGAATTGGTTCCGATCGCGCCCAACTGCGATCGAGAATTTCTGCAAGTTCTTGAGAAATATCAATACAACCGTATTCTTCCCAGCGATTTTCAAACCATTTTTGTAATTTATCACAAGCATCTTGATCGAGAATATCAATATTCAATTCTCCTTGTTTTGAGAGTCCCGATAAAGTCAGATTACTGCTACCCAAAAAGCCAACTATCGGACTGTTTGGATCGTGACGGTGAACGAGATATAGCTTAGCGTGTAGATGATAAGCTAAAAATAATTTAACAATGACTTTTCCGGTTTTAATCTGATAGCTCAACCTGCGTAATCCCTGCTCGTCGATATCACTGGGAGCGCCTATTGTCAACTGCTGGCGAAATTCCTCTGCTATCCGTTTTTTGAGTCGAATAATGGCACTATTGTCAATCCCCCGGTGATGGGAAATCAGACTAAAACTAGCATTCAATTCATCGGATGGCAAACTTTGCATTCCCACCAAAAGGCGGCAGCAGGCTCCCCGATTTCCCATATATGCTTCGATTAAATCGCCAATGCTTCGCCATCCCCGGAGGTTGAAATAGCCAACGCAAAAATCGGCCCGGTAGGAGAGTTTGATGGTTTCTCGTAATACTGGTAGGAGAGATAGTTCGATGTTGTCAAAAATGCGCGGCACTTAGTTTATTCTCTATAGGTTAGTTGTAAATAAAAAGTTTGTAGTAAGGACTTCAGTCCTTGATAATTAAGATAGAAGGACTAAAGTCCTCACTACGAACCTGTTTATAATTGCGGTTCGATTCCGGCCGATCGCAATTGAGCGCGTAATTGCTCTAACTGGTCTTCGGCGCGATCGGCTCTTTCCCGCTCTTCTTCGGCTCTTTGGGCCCCCGATAACAACAGATTACCTGCACTATCCCACCAGCGCAGCCAAGGTAATTCAACATTTTGATAACTACCTTGCCAAATTCCCAATTCTACTCCTAACTGTGCGATCGGATAATGACCGCGCTCATTTGCAGCAACTAATTCATACCTACCTTGGCTGAGATAATACACTTCAACACTAGCCTTGTTGACTTCATAGATTCCATAAAATGCGGGACGAATCACATTTTCATAAATCCAGAATTTCCCCGGTTTAGTTTCCTGTTTACCCGATCGCAATAAAGGCGTTCTATCCCGTTCTTCCGACCCATTACCGATACAAACTCTAACACGATTAATGGTGCTACAAACTCTTGCCACATCACGTAAGAACGCCGATATTTACCGTCTAGTGTTGGCGGGACATTGGGAACGTAAAACCAGTCAGGCGCTTCTGCACCCTTTTCTAACGGGTCAGCTAATCGCCAATAAATACCACTATCTTGACCGATGCAATAGTTACCATCAGCGTGAATTGTTTCTAAAACGGGAGTTATGGAATCGGTTAGTAAAATGCTTTGGGGATGTTCTTGAAAGTTCTTCACAAAAGTACCGTCTGATTCGGGTAGTTGAGTATGATCCGGCCAGCCAGTGGGATTGTTTTCTACATCTAAGCTGAATTTCATAGTTTTATGGTGATTGGAGGTGTTTGTGCGATCCTCTTCGAGGGCTGCGCTAACGGCTTTTAATTTTGATGTTGATGATAGGATAACTTTTGCTCTCCATTCTAATCAATTTGCTCCTCAGTCTCTGCGCCAAAGCCATATGGAAAAAAGGTCGATCGCACCCAACCAACCCCAACCGCTACCCCGAAGTGAGATAACCCCCCGCAGCCCCGTGGCTCGACGCGGTACAATAAATGCGATCGAACTTAACGCTTATATTGAAAAAGCTACACACAACGCCACAGGAGACAACGGACGTATGGGAAAAGTAGTTGGCATTGACCTCGGAACGACAAACTCAGTAGTAGCCGTCATGGAAGGCGGCAAACCGGTTGTGATTGCCAACGCAGAAGGGATGCGGACAACTCCTTCGGTGGTTGCTTTCACCAAGGAAGGGGAACGCCTTGTCGGACAAATGGCCAGACGCCAAAATGTTCTCAACCCCCAAAACACCTTTTACGCCGTCAAACGGTACATCGGGCGCAAATATACCGAACTGACTCCAGAAGCAAAGCGCGTCCCTTACACAACTCGCCGCGACGAAAACGGAAACATCAAAATCAAATGCCCTCGCCTGAAAAAAGATTTCGCCCCAGAGGAAATTTCGGCGATGGTGTTGCGGAAGTTGGCCGATGAAGCCAGCCGCTATCTGGGACAAGAAGTTACGGGGGCTGTAATCACTGTTCCGGCTTATTTCAACGACTCGCAGCGACAGGCGACGCGGGATGCTGGTAGAATTGCCGGACTTGATGTGAAGCGGATTTTAAATGAGCCGACTGCGGCTTCTTTGGCCTACGGTTTGGAAAGGCGAGAAAGTCAAACAATCTTAGTTTTTGATTTGGGCGGCGGTACTTTTGATGTATCTATCTTAGATGTTGGAGATGGAGTATTTGAAGTTAAAGCAACTAGCGGCGATACTCAGTTGGGTGGCAATGATTTTGACTCCAAAATTGTTGATTGGTTGGCTGAACAATTCTTAGAAAAAGAAGGCGTGGATTTACGCAAAAACCGCCAAGCTTTGCAGCGCTTGATCGAAGCGGCAGAAAAAGCAAAAATAGAGCTGTCGGGAGTTGGCGTTACTGAGATTAATTTGCCGTTTATTGATGCAAATGAAGATGGGCCTTTGCATTTGGAAACGCGCTTGACTCGCGGTCAATTTGAGGGGCTGTGCAGCGATTTGGTGCAGCGGATGCGCCGTCCGGTGAAACAAGCTTTGGCTGATGCCAATATGAGTCCTTCTCGGATTGATGAAGTTGTGTTGGTGGGCGGTTCGACTCGCATTCCTTTGGTGCAGGAAATTGTGCGGAGTTTGATCGATCGCGAACCGAATCAAAATGTCAATCCCGATGAGGTTGTGGCGGTGGGTGCTGCTATTCAGGCGGGGATTTTGGGCGGGGATGTCCGGGACGTGCTGCTGTTGGATGTGACGCCCCTGTCCCTGGGCTTGGAAACCATCGGCGGGGTGATGAAAAAACTGATTCCGCGCAATACTACTATTCCAGTTAGGCGATCGGATATTTTTTCGACTGCTGAAAACAACCAAACTGTGGTAGAAGTTCACATCATCCAAGGGGAACGGGAATTAGGTAGAGATAATAAGTCTTTGGGACGGTTTAAATTAACGGGAATTCCGCCGGCACCGCGAGGGATTCCGCAGGTACAAGTGGCTTTTGATATTGATGCTAACGGGATGCTGTTGGTGACTGCTTTGGACAAAACTACCGGCAGGGAACAAAGCATTACTGTGCAAGGTGCTTCGACGCTGAGCCAGCAGGAAGTGAATCAAATGATTCGCGATGCGGAACAGTTTGCTCAAGCTGATAAGTTGCAGCGGGAAAAGGTGGAAAAACGCAATCGCGCTGAGGCTTTGGCTTATCAAGCTGAGCGACAGTTGCGGGAAGTTGCACTCGATCGCGGAATGCAGTTTGCCCAAAGAAGCCGCCAGCGAATTGAAACTTTAATTCGGGAATTGCGAGACAGTTTGGAACGTAAGGATGAGCGGGGGGTTGACCAAGTTGGCTCGGATTTGCAGGATGCTCTTTACGATCTGAGTCGCGAAGTTGCAGCTTTTGCAATGGATGATGATGATGATGATTTCTTTGAGTCTGTGAAGCGGACTTTTACAGGCGATAGTACCAAGCGGCGCAGCGATGACAGCAGCTATTATCAAAATGCTAAGCCCTACAGGCGATCGACTGTCGATCCAATGCCCGATCGCCCTTACGATCGCTCTTACGATCGCGATCGGATGCCAGATCGCGATCGTATGGGCGATCGATCCTACGATCGCGATCGATCCTACGATCGCACACCCGATCGCAGAACCAGCAATAACCGCCCAACTCGCCCCTATCAAAACCAAAGCGACGACTGGGATGACGACGATGATTGGTTGTAATTGAAGGAAGAAGGAAGAAGGAAGAAGGAAGAAGGAAGAAGGAAGAAGGAAGAAGTAAGAAGTAAGAAGGAAGAAGGAAAATAGCGGATTGTTAGCAGAGAATATGTGACCGCCCTTTTTCCACTTCTTCTGGACTTCTTTTTTCTCTCTTCTACTACACTAGACTTCTTGGAAATAGATAGAGATTACTACAATCAGCAAGGAGAAAACTATGTTATATGTCCCATAGAGAACAATACATCTGGCAGCGGGGTATTTATCTTTGTCAACTTTGCTACGAATTAACCAAATCATTTCATCCATCTGAACTTTATGGTATTACCAGTCAAATTCGCTGTGCATCTGTATCAATACCAGCTAACATTGCTGAGGGATATGGACGTGTTACCCGACAAGAGTATATTAGATATTTGCGAATAGCTCTCGGTTCGCTCAGAGAACTGGATACTCATCTAGTGATTTCTGAAAAAGTGGGGTTTGCCGCACTATAAAAAATCTCACCCGTTGTCAAACAAGTAGATGAACTCACACGACTAATGGTCAGCAATATCAATAAACTTCACACAGAATAAAAAATTTTCATTCTTCCCTCTTCCTTCTTCCCTCTTCCGACTTCCATCGGACTTACATCGGACTTACATCCGTTACATCCGTTACATCCGCTACAAAATCCGTTGCCGAACTTCCTTCTTCCTTCCCAAATTATGCAAAACTTTCGTAATTACTATCAAATACTGGGAGTACCCAGAGATGCTACGGCTGACGAGATTAAAAAAGCCTATCGACGACTGGCGAGACAGTTGCACCCTGACGTAAATCCGGGAGATAAATCTGCTGAAGATAGGTTTAAAGATATTAATGAAGCTTACGATATTCTGTCCGATCTCGAAAAGCGCGCTCAATACGACCAGTTTAGTAAATTCTGGAAGCAAAAGGGATTTCAAGGCAAACAAGGCGTAAAAATTCCCAATTTTACAAGTTGGGGAAATAACAAAAATAATCGCAGAAAACCAGCGGAAGATATCGATTTTAGCGATTACTCAGATTTTAATAAATTTCTCGATCAAGTGCTCGGAAGGCGCCGGGAAGTGAGGATGGCGACAGAGAATGATGCACCGCGAGTTCCCACTTCAGAACCGTGGAATACGGCTTCTAAGAAAACGAGTTATGTTGCTAATTCTCGGGAAGAGAGAAGGGATTTGGACGATCGCGAAATTCGACGCGAAACCAGGGAAATAGACGATCGCGAAATCAGAAGAGACATTGATGCGAGGCTAACTCTGCCTTTGGAAAGAGCTTATTCGGGCGGTACCGAGCGCATCCGCTTGGACGACGGGCGGTGGATCGAGGTAAATATGCCGGGGGCGATGGTATCGGGCCAGCGAATTCGCCTGCGAAATCAAGGTATTGGCGGTGGCGATTTGTACTTAAAAATCACGGTTTCTCCCCATCCATTTTTCCGCTTGGAAATGTCGGATATTTGCTGCGAATTGCCGCTGACACCCTGCGAAGCGGTACTTGGTGGAGACATTGAAGTGCCGACTCTAGACGGCTTGGTGAAGATGAAACTGCCACCTGGAGTCACGTCTGGGAAGCGGTTGCGGCTGGCGAATAAGGGTTATCCGACTGGAAATGGCGATCGGGGAGATCAGCTAGTAGAAATTCAGGTGTTAATTCCCAAGGAAATTAGCGACGAAGAAAGAGAATTGTACGAAAAGTTGCGGCAAATTGAGACTTTTAAACCGCGTCAAGATTTGTCGGTTTAATTTTGTAGATGGGAGCATCTCATTTTTGCAAGAAGCATTTTTTATTGTAGAGCTATCCTAAATGATTCATCAAGATTGGTAGGGGTAGTGCCCCGTGCCTACCCCCTATCTATCGGGGCAACCGGATCTTAAAGAACCCCCTACAAGAACTATGAAAATGATGCGAGTATTGCTATATATAAATGAAAAACTGATATGCTCCCCTGTGGGTGCGCGCTGCACGCGGGAAATCTTGTTTGTATAATATAGATAGTAGAGTGCGCCTCCCGCACCTGAAACCTCAACCATTACAAATTCACCGATTATCTATATGTTCACATTCATCAATCCTAAAACTGATTTCGCATTCAAAAAAATCTTCGGTTCACAAAATAGCAAAGACATTCTCAAGAGTTTTTTGAATGCCTTGTTGTATGACAATCAGCCCACCATCGAATATTTGCAAATCCTCGATCCTCATTCATTACCGCTAATCCGAGGGCTGAAGGATACTTACGTAGATATTAGAGCGAAATTAAATGACGGCACAGAGGTAATTATCGAGATGCAGGTTTTGAACGTAGAGGCTTTTGAAAAGCGGATTTTGTACAATGCAGCCAAAGCTTATTCAACGCAATTAGAAACAGCAGAACAATATGTAATGTTGAATCCAGTGATTGCCTTGACCATCACTGATTTTGAGATGTTTGAGGATTTTAGGAAAGTAATTTCGCGGTTTGTGCTAAAAGAAAGAGAGTTCTTAAGCGATTATCCTATTTTCGATTTTGAATTAGTTTTTGTTGAGTTACCCAAGTTCCAAAAAAGTTTGAACGAGTTAGAAACATTAACCGATAAGTGGATATATTTTCTCAAAACTGCTAGGGACTTAAACTCAGTACCTGCAACAATGGAAGAGGTGCCAGAGATTAGTCAAGCATTTACAATAGCGACCAAAGCTAATTTGAGCTATGACGAATTAAGCGAGTTGCAAAAACAGGAAATTTACATCCAAGACCGTCGGGGAGCAATCACTAAAGCGGTCAGTATAGCAACAGAAAAAGGCAGACAACAAGGCAAACAAGAAGGCAGACAAGAAGGAATTAAGGAAGGACAATTCGCACTAATTATCCGTTTGTTAGAACGTCGTGTAGGTGCGATCGCTCCCGAAGTTCAAAATCAAATTCAGGAATTGTCGATCGCGAAATTAGAAAATTTAGCAGAAGCTTTGCTCAATTTTACCCAAATCTCGGATTTAACAGCTTGGCTGGAAACACAAGATTTACCCGCCCGATAGCCGACTCTGTAGGGTGCGTCAGCGATTAGCCTAATTTTCAGATGTTCCGTCAGAAGTGGCTGACGCACCCTACTACAAATGTGAGTGTCATGTGTACAAAAATGAGATGCTCCCGATCGCACTCGATAACATAAGTAAAATTACTGTTGCAATTCTTCAGGAACTAGCCGAAAATTAACCTCAAGCTAATTTTTCCACAATACAGGAGCATTCCGCCACAATGACTCAAATGCCGCCTCAATGCAAAAATCTGCAAGAGCAAGTTGACTCTCTACTCCAACTGCTGCGTCAAGAATCGTCTCTGCGACAACAAGATATCACGGCGGTACAATCTTCTCTGAAAAAGGCAATTTCTCCTGAGTTTGAGATTGTGTTTGCGGGCGCTTTTAGTGCGGGAAAATCAATGCTGATCAATGCTTTGCTGGAGCGAGAATTGCTCTACAGCGCTGAAGGACACGCAACCGGTACTGAATGCTATATCGCCTACGCTGAATCGGCCCAAAAAGAGCGTGTTGTTCTCACTTTTTCGAGCGAAGTTGAGATTCGCCAGCAAGCCTATGCTCTGTGCGAGCAGTTAAATTTAACGACTGAAATCGATATTAATCTCACAGATGTAGTTAAAATTTTAGCTCAGGGATGCAGCATAATTATCGAAAAGGAAGGCGGAGAAAATAAATCGGAGCGAGCTAAACAAGCAAAGGCTCTTACTTTGCTATTAGAAGGGTTTGAAGCGAATCGCGATCGCATCCAAACTATCGAAAACGCTACTTATTCGATGGAACAGTTTAATTTTTCCAATCTCAAGGAAGCTGCAAGTTACGCGCGGCGCGGTAGCAACAGTGCTGTACTCAAGCGAGTTGAATATTACTGTTACCACCCGCTGCTGCAAGATGGGAATATTATTATTGATACGCCGGGAATTGATGCGCCTGTCAAACAGGATGCGGCATTGACCTATGATAAGATTGAAAGCCCGGATACTTCGGCGGTTGTTTGCGTATTGAAGGCTGCGTCGTCTGGAGAAATGACGACGGAAGAGACGGAGTTGATGGAAAAAACGCGATCGAATCCCGGAATTCGCGATCGCCTGTTTTACATTTTCAACCGCATCGACGAAACTTGGTACAACGCGCAACTGCGTCAGCGCTTGGAAAATCTGATTAATTCCGACTTTCGCGACACCGCCAGAGTCTATAAAACCAGCGGGTTGCTGGGATTTTACGGAAGTTTGATTAAAGGGACAACCGGGCGCGATCGTTTTGGTTTGGATAGCATTTTTGTCGAAAATCGCGATCGACTTCATGCAGATATCAATGCGGCTAGTAAAAGCGAAAACAGTGAAGAAACACCGCAATTTGTCAGCGAATTTAACCGCTACTGCGCGAATTCCGGCAAACTATCTCCCAGCAAATTTCGGATTTCAGTTAACAGCTACGAAACGCCCAGTCAAAACTACGTGCGGATTCTGGCGGAACAAGGTCAACCGTTAATTATGCAATTAATTCAAGATAGCGGCATCGAAGATTTTCGCACAGCCATCACCGACTATCTCACCAAAGAAAAGCGCCCGCAACTCTTCAGAAATCTCGCTGACGATTTAGAGGATTTGTGCATTCAACTGCGGAAACAATACCAAACAATTCAGCGGAATTTGGACAGCCAGCCCCGCGAAATTGAAGCGATGAAAGCCCAAGAACTTTTACGCCTAAATCAAGAATTGCAGCAAGTCGGACAGGAATTTCGAGAACATATCGCGACAGAAATCAATGAAATGATTATGAATAAATGCGATATTTTCGATACAGATTTTCGCCAACTGCAATCTCGGATGATTCGCCGCTTGGATGAATTGTTAGATGGGTTTTCGGTTGAGGCGGCTTACGGACGCACTTTGATGACTCATCCGCGCAATGCTACTGCACCTTTAATTGCGGTTTTAGTGGAAGCGCTTTACTATTTAGCGAATCAGTTGGAAGATATTTTAGTAGAGGCTACTAAGTCACTGGTTGAGAATTATTTCCAGTATTTGAAAGACAGCATTCGCAAGTCAGAATACTATCGATTACTTTATCGGTTGTTGGGGAATGACGGGGGAATTGAACAGCAGTTAGAGGAGTTGTCACAGCGGGTTTCTCGTGCTTTGGTGAATGCGGCGGGCGTGGAGTGCGATCGCTACGTGCGAGAAAGTCCCCGTTTTTACGACGAAGGCACGTTTTCGATTTACCAATTCCGGGAAACATTGCAGCAAACATCCCAAGGTTTTGACTGCGAAAATATGGTAGACGCGCAACCAGCAATTAGACAATTATTGAGGCTAGATTTTGAGCCGAAAGTATCGAAAACCATTCGGCAAACTTTCCGCCAAACTGTGAATCAAACGCTGAAAGAGCATTTGTTACCGATGGCGGAACAGCAAGCTGATGATATTTTGCAGAAATACAGTCAAGCCCGCGATTATTTGGAGCAAACTTTGGCGCAGGAAGCTGAGGAGAAAATTGCTAAGAATCTGCGGTTGCAAGCTGAGAATGAAGAGAAAATTCAAGAGTACGATCGGGCGGTTTCGGGAATTAATAGTTGTTTGCAAGCAATGAAGTTGCACGAGCATTTGTTGCCTATAATTGGAGATAATAATAGCGTTGTTGTGGATTGTGAATGATTGAAATTAAGGCGATTGGAAACCGGGGAGATTGAAATTAAGGCGATTGGAAATCCGGGCGATTGAAATTAAGGCGATTGGAAACCGCCGCGATTGGAAACCGGGCGATTGGAAACCGGGTGATTGGAAACCGCCGCGATTGGAAACCGGGCGATTGGAAACCGGGCGATTGGAAACCGGGCGATTGGAAATCGGGCGATTGGAAATCGCGGCTACACAGACAAAACCCGCCTCCGCGGGTTGAAGACATTCTTAATTCTTAGTCCGCGGAGGCGGACATCGTTTGTATAGCCGCGAATTCTATTCGCCGGGATTATTGCTAAAAGAGCATCAATTACGGCGATTGGAAATCGCGGCTACACAGACAAAACCCGCCTCCGCGGGTTGAAGACATTCTTAATTCTTAGTCCGCGGAGGCGGACATCGTTTGTATAGCCGCGAAT